>CAIMAP010000117.1 GCA_903838995.1 uncultured bacterium
GCCACTGTGGAGCAAACCATTCGAATGGTTGAAGCAGGTTGCGATTATGTTAGAATTACCGCGCCAAGTATTAAAGAAGCTGCAAATTTAGCGGCCATCAAAAAAGAATTAATTGCCCGAAATTGTCATGTGCCTTTGGTAGCCGATATTCATTTTACACCAAATGCAGCAGAAGCCGCCGCAAGAATTGTCGAAAAAGTACGCGTGAATCCTGGCAATTATGTCGATAAGAAAAAATTCGAACAACTTACTTATACGCAATTCGAATACGAAGAAGAAGTGGAACGCATTCGTAAAAGATTTGTACCACTCATTCATGTTTGTAAAGAATATGGAACTGCCTTAAGAATTGGAACCAATCATGGTTCTTTATCTGATCGAATCATGAGCTGGCATGGCGATACACCCATGGGAATGGTTGAATCTGCAATGGAATTTATTAGAATGTGTGAAGCAGAAAACTTCCACAATTTAGTCGTTTCTATGAAGTCGAGTAATACCCAAGTAATGGTACAAGCCTACCGTTTATTGGTTGCCACCATGACCAAAGAAAACATGAATTATCCTTTGCATTTAGGCGTAACAGAAGCAGGCGATGGCGAAGACGGCAGAATTAAATCTGCGGTTGGCATTGGCACTTTGTTAGCAGATGGTTTAGGCGATACCATTCGCGTTTCTTTAACAGAAGAGCCCGAACTAGAAGCACCGGTAGCAAAAGCTTTGGCCGATAGGTATGAAAAATTAAATACAAATAATGCAATTGATAAAGTGGCTATTCCTAGTACATTTAATCCTTATATTCATCACAGAAGAAATACCACTGCAGTCGAAAATGTAGGTGGAAATTTAGTGCCCATTGTGATGGCCGATTTTTCGCAAGAGCCCTTGATAGCCGAATTACAATTGTCGAGTATAGGCTATATTTATTCTCAAATTTTAGATAAATATTCGATGACCGATCTTGCTGCAGATTGGATTTATTTAGGCAAACACATGCCTCAATTTAGTTTGCCAGGTAACCTCCGAAAGGTAGTAGATTATGATGTTTGGGAGCAATTTAAATCTTTAGATAATACCATTCCATTATTTACCACTGCTGCTTATTTACATGTTGAAAATAGTGAATGGCCAATACATTTAATAGCAGCAAATGCAAATGAATTTACCCCTGCAATTTTTGAAAAAATTAAAAATGATGCCAAAGCTATAATTTGTTTGCAAGCAAACGAAGACGATTCTTTCGCAACAAATAGGGCTTTCTTTTTTCAATTAGCAAATCAGCAAATTAATTGTCCGGTAATTATTAACAGACAATACAAAATTGCAGATTTAACTGTTTTGCAATTACATGCTGCAACAGATTTTGGTTCTTTGTTAATCGATGGTTATTCTGATGGAGTTTGTATATCAACCAGCAAAAGCATTTCGCCTAGGGCAACCAATGCCATTGCCTTTGGTTTGTTGCAGGCTAGTCGCATGCGCATTTCTAAAACAGAATATATTTCTTGTCCTTCTTGTGGCAGAACACTTTTCGATTTACAAGAAACCACCCAATTAATCCGATCTAAAACAGATCACCTTAAAGGATTAAAAATTGGTATCATGGGTTGTATTGTAAATGGTCCTGGTGAAATGGCCGATGCCGATTATGGCTATGTGGGTGCAGGACCTGGTAAAATAACACTATACAGAGGCATGGAGGTAGTTCGTAAAAATGTAAATACAGCCGATGCCGTTGATGGGCTCATAGAAATTATCAAAGAAGATAATTTATGGGTGGAAAAGCCTTAAAAATATAGATTTTTTATTACTTAGTGTACAATCTACAATTATTGTTTATCTTTAGCTCATAATTCAATCAAAATGGCTACAAATATCAAAAGAATTGCAGTTTTAACTTCCGGTGGCGATGCTCCCGGCATGAATGCAGCTATTAGAGCAGTAGTTCGTGCTAGTATTTTTAATAACCTCGAAGTATATGGTGTGATGAGGGGTTACGAAGGTTTAATCAATGGCGATATTGTTCCATTGGTTTCTAATTCGGTGAGTAATATTATTCAAAGAGGGGGTACCATTTTAAAGTCTGCTCGCAGCGAAAAATTCAGAACACTAGAAGGCAGACAACAAGCATTTGATAATTTAAAAAAGTTTGAAATTGATGCAGTGGTTTGTATTGGTGGTGATGGTACTTTTAGTGGTGCATTGCAATTTAATAAAGAACACGATTTGCCTTTCATTGGCATACCCGGAACAATTGATTGCGATTTATACGGAACAGATTATACTTTAGGTTTCGATACTGCATTAAATACAGCAGTCGAATCGATAGACAGAATAAGAGATACAGCCGATTCACACGATCGTTTATTTTTCGTAGAAGTAATGGGCAGAGATGCTGGATTTATTGCATTGTATTCTGGTATTGCAGGTGGCGCGGAATCTATTTTAATTCCAGAGTCGATCACCGATGCCGATCAATTAATGACAACATTAGAAAAGGGATACCAAAGAAAAAAATCTTCCATGATAGTTGTGGTTGCCGAGGGAGAAGATTCTGGAGGAGCTTATAAAGTGGCAGAAAAAGTAAAAGCAAAGTTCGATCATTTTGATATCAGGGTAAGTATATTGGGCCATATTCAAAGAGGAGGTAGTCCGAGTTGTGCAGATAGGGTGTTGGGAAGTAGAATGGGAATTGCCGCTGTCGAATCATTGATGGCAGGCAAGCGCGAAGTAATGGTGGGAATCATCAATAACGAGGTAGTTTTAACTTCCTTTCATAAAGCCGTAAAACACAATCAAGAAATAGACCTCAATATCATGCGAATGGTAGAAATACTTTCCGCATAGTAAAAGAACACATCGTATTTTTAAAATCGCTTCCAAACCAGGAGCGATTTTGTTTTTTTATTGCTATTTTCGATAAAATTTAAATCGCAGCATTGCAACATGAAAAGGTTTAAAAAGCCCATCACCATATTTTATTTCTTAGTGCTTTATGCCTTGGCAGAATTAACTTGGTGGGGTTATTTGCTTATCGCGTCTAATGCAAAGCGAATGCCTATGATTTTAGGAGAAGGCTCGGTTTTCTTAATCATCTTAATGGTGGGTATTTATTTTTTCCAAAGAACCATTAAAAAAGAAAGTGAATTTCACCAACAACAGCAAAACTTTTTACTTTCTGTTACACACGAATTAAAGTCGCCTTTAGCGGCCATTAAATTAGTATTACAAACATTAGTCAAGCGCGATTTAACAAAAGATAAAAGAGATCAATTAATTGGAAACTCAATTGAAGATGTGGGGCGTTTAGATGATTTAGTAGAAAATATGTTATTGGCTACCCGCATCGAAAATAACTCTTATTCCTACCCCAAAGAATTATTTGATTTTTCGGAATTGGTTAAAAGTATTTATGATCGCGCCATCATCACTTCAGAAAACACCAGAAATTTTCAGCAGCAAATCGAAGAAAACATATCCATTATGGGCGATCGTTTTGCTTTAGGTTCTTTAATAAATAACATCCTTGAAAACGCAGTTAAATACTCGTCAGCTGGCGCAGCTATTCAGGTACAGCTATATCAGCAAATTAATAAAATATTTTTTATAGTAGCCGATCAAGGAGTAGGAATTCCATCTAGCGAACGCCAAAAGATCTTTCAAAAATTTTATCGTTCTGGCAACGAGCTTACGCGTAAAAATAAAGGAACAGGATTAGGTTTATTTATTGTGGAGCAAGTGGCTAAAAATCATCAAGCAAAAGTAGTGGTGAGTAATAATCAACCCAAAGGCACCATCTTCGAAATCATTTTTAATTTACCACAATAATGAGTGAGTATAGAATCTTATTAGTTGAAGATGAAGCTAATTTATTAGCAGCCATTAAGCTCAATTTAGAGTTAGAGGGTTATCATGTGTCTACTGCAACAGATGGTAAGAAAGCTTTAAAAATGATCAAAGAAGAACGCGTGAGTTTGGTTATTTTAGATGTGATGATGCCCGAAATGGACGGCTTTCAAGTAGTCGAAAACATTAGGTTGCAGAACAACCCAGTACCAGTTTTATTTTTAACAGCTCGCAATACCTCCGAAGACAGGGTTTTAGGACTTAAAAAAGGAGCAGACGATTACTTGAGTAAACCATTTAATTTAGAAGAATTAATTTTACGCGTAGGGCTTTTAATTAAAAGGGGTTCGCATGCAGACCACATCAAAAACTTAGATCAATATCAAATTGGAGATAAAACTATTTTGTTTGCCAGTTATGAAATCAAAGCAGCCGATGGAACAATAACACCATTAACTAAAAAGGAAAGCATGTTGCTTAAATTGCTTATTGAACGCAAAGGCGAAGCCGTTTCTAGAGAGTTAATATTAGAAACTGTTTGGAATTACGATGTTTATCCATCAACGCGTACCATCGATAATTTTATTTTATCATTCAGAAAACATTTTGAAAAAGATTTAAAACACCCTCAATATTTTCATTCTATTAGAGGCGTTGGATATAAATTCACAGATTCATAACATAGGAGAATATGAAGAAATTTGCTTTACTTTTATTTTTTGTGCTCATGCAATTAGGCCTGTTCGCACAAATTGACAATACATCGCTAGAAAATAATTTTCTGTCTAATCAAAGCAACACACGCGGCCTTTATTTTAGGATGTATAATTTTAATTACATGCGTAATTACGAATACTTCAATCAATTCGCAGATGGCTTAACTTATTTCGGTAATATTTTACAACCCGAATTCACTTTTGTGCAATCTCCTAATTTGAGTATGTCTGCAGGTGTAAACCTTCGGAAAGATTATGGAAACAAGGGGTTTTATGCAACCCAACCTATTTTAAGAATTGATTACCACCGAAATAATTTCAGGTTAATTAATGGTGCGTTAAATGGAAATGTAGCGCATCGTTTACCCGAGCCAGTTTATAATTACGATCGAATCATTACCGACAATATAGAATACGGCACCCAATTTATTTTAGAAAATGCCAACAGCAATTTAGATGTTTGGATTAATTGGGAAAATATGATTTATAAAATTTCGCCAGTTCAAGAAAAAATTTCTGGCGGCCTACATTATCAAAAAAACATATACAAAAAAGGTAATTTAAGCATTGCTGCGCCAATAGATTTTTTAGTGTTTCATCAAGGTGGACAAATTGACACGCCAGATCGTTCTTTAATATCTATTTTAAATTCTTCTTTTGGTTTGACACTATCTTATGCATTTCCGAAAGCGACTTTACATTCCGAAAATTATTTAATCACTTATAAAGATTTTTCATTTACTAAGCAAAATCAATACATACAGGGGCAGGGCTTGTATTTAAATTTAGGTGTTAAAACTAAAATAGCCGATTTTGTGCTCAGTTATTGGCAAGGGGAAGGCTTTCAGTCTACGCATGGTGCGCCAATTTTTTCTTCGGTTTCTTCTCAAATCAATAACAATGGATTTCATCAAGATCAACGGTCTTTATTATTTTTTAGGGTAATTTCTGAATTTCCAATATCAGAAAACTTTAGTATTTCTTCTCGAATCGAACCTTACATCGATTTAAATAATCCAGCTTTTGAATTTTCGAATAGTTTGTTTTTAACTTATCGTGAAAATTTCAGTTTAACAAAAAAATAAAATGGATTTCGCAAACGGCAAGGGATATAATGCTTACGGTGCTTATCTAAAAGATAAATACCAAGGGCAGCGTGTTTTTAAAGTTATTGTAGATGGTAATTTTACTTGTCCAAACCGCGATGGATCTAAGGGTTTTGGCGGTTGCACCTATTGCAATGTAGATTCTTTTACACCAGAACTTTCGCGCAAATTACCAAGCATGAAAGAGCAGGTAGCGCAGGGTATGGCCCGTGCCCGAGCAAATTACCGTGCCGAAAAATTCATCATTTATTTTCAGCCCAATACCAATACTTATGCGCCCGTACATTATTTAAAAGCCATGTACGACGAAGCCCTTTCAATTCATACGGAAGATATTTTAGGCTTGTCTGTTGGTACAAGACCCGATTGTATTGATGCCGAAAAAATTAAATTACTGGAATCTTATACCGATCGTTTTGATGTGGATATAGAAATGGGAATGGAGTCTATTTATGACGACACCTTAATTAAAATAAATAGGGGTTGCTTGCATGCAGAATTTGAACAGGCGCTTGATTTATTAGTCGATTCAAATTTAGAAGTTTGTATTCATACTATTTTTGGTTTTCCTTGGGAATCAAAAGAAATGATGTTAAAATATGCTGATGAAATTAACCGTTTCGAAAAAATAAAGTTTGTTAAATTTCATCATTTACATATTGTAGAAGGCTCTGTAATGGGCGTAAAATATAAGAGAGAGCCTTTCGAATTATTTACTATTGAAGCCTATGCCGATTTTCTTTGCGAATTAATTCCTTTAATTAGGCCAGATATTGTTATCCAACGATTATTCGGATTATCAGATTTAGACTTATTAATTGCGCCAAATTGGGGCTTAAAGAAATCAGAAATTCAACATTATTTCGATAAAACCATTCAAGACAGAAACATTATTCAAGGGTCTAAATACTTAAAATAGTTCAGCTATTTTTTGTTTCCTGAATTCAAAAATTTCTTTCACTGCATTTTTAACAAGCAATACATTTGCAATACTTCCTAGCCAACCAAAGGGAATAGCGTAGTCTACAATATCCGTCATCAATACACCACCTTCTACTACTTCGAAATGATGCTGATGATGCCACATGGCATATGGACCAAAGCGTTGTTCATCTACAAAATAAACATGGTCTTTTACATGCGTAATTTCTGTACACCAATCTAATTTGATTCCTAATAAAGGGCTTACCTTATAAGTGATGAGCATACCTGGGTACATATTACCAACATCGTATTTGTTGGTAATTTGAAATCCCATATGTTGAGGAGTGATTTTCGCTAAATTTTTAGGAGATGAAAAAAAATCCCAAGCAGTGGCTAAATCTACAGGAACAAATTGCTCGTATTTTACAGTATGAATTTTCATACCGATTAAACATATAAACTATACAAATGTTTTACTGCACCATTTTATTTGCACAATACGAGCTGGCAAAGGCTTCGGGCTTTGCTTTAAACACAAAACCCATGCTTAATATATAGCCCATGGCTTCTTGAAGCGCGGTATTTGATTTAAAGTTAGGATTGGTATTGATGTCGGCATGAACTTCTAAATCGACATCATGTAATTCTAAAATTGGACAAAGTTGATAGGCTGTTTCGATGCTTCTTTGCACTTCGTTTAACATCCTTTCTTTAATTCCCATTTTTTGTGTTATTTTTTCTTGTTGAATGAACATAAATCCGCCACGTTGTTCTCTTAAAAAAACAATGACTGTTGCAAAGTCTATTTGTTTTCCTTTCACCTGTGAGTCGGTGCCTATGCACACTTTAAGCTTGTTGCCGAGTGCAGATTCTCTTTCGATGGCTTGCGCTACTTCATCGATAATATTGTTGTTGATATTTTCGCCACTAAATTTTTTCCAGCTCATAATAATTTATTAATTGGTTTATTCATTCGGCATTCAATTTCAATAGCTAATTTATCTATTTGGTCTTATAACTTTTTTTTAAACAGGTTAAATTTTTATTAACATTTTAACATAAAAAAAGCCCGATTGCTCGGGCTTTTGATATTAAGTACTTAATTTTTTATATCGAATGCGTTTTGGCGCTTCGTCACCCAATCGTTTCTTTTTGTTTTCTTCATATTCTGAATAATTTCCTTCGAAGTAGTAAACTTGAGAATTACCTTCAAAAGCTAAAATATGCGTACAAATTCTGTCTAAGAACCAACGATCATGGGAAATGACCACTGCGCAGCCTCCAAATTCGTCTAAGGCCTCTTCTAAAGACCTCAGTGTGTTTACATCAATATCATTCGATGGCTCATCGAGTAAAATTACATTCGCTCCTTGCTTTAACATCATGGCTAAATGCACGCGGTTTCTTTCGCCACCAGAAAGTACTTCAATCTTTTTCTGTTGATCGGCACCCGAAAAATTAAACCTCGAAACATATGCCCTAGAATTAATTTGTTTATTACCTAATAACATAGTATCGGTTCCGCCAGTAATGGCTTCAAAAACAGTTTTAGTTGGATCCATGTCTTTGTGTAATTGATCAACATAAGCAAGCTTCACTGTTTCACCAATTTTAAAAGTTCCGCTATCGGGTTTTTCTTCGCCGGTTATTAATTTAAACAAAGTGGTTTTACCTGCACCATTGGGGCCAATAATACCTACTATACCTGCTGGAGGTAAAGTAAGTTCTAAGTTTTCATATAAAAGTTTATCGCCGTATGCTTTAGAAACGCCATGTGCTTCAATTACCACATTTCCTAATCTTGGTCCGGGTGGAATAAATAATTCTAAGCGTTCTTCGCGTTCTTTTGTTTCTTCGCTGGCCAGTTTTTCGTAATTAGATAATCGCGCTTTAGATTTTGCTTGTCTCGCTTTTGGTGCCATGCGCACCCATTCTAATTCGCGCTCTAAAGTTTTTTGTCTTTTGCTTTCGGTTTTATCTTCCGATTGTAAGCGTTTAGATTTTTGATCTAGCCATGAAGAATAATTACCTTTCCATGGAATGCCTTCGCCGCGGTCTAATTCTAATATCCAACCCGCTACATTGTCTAAGAAATATCGATCGTGGGTAACCGCAATGACAGTGCCTTTATATTGTTGTAAATGTTGTTCTAACCAATCGATAGATTCTGCATCTAAGTGGTTAGTGGGCTCGTCTAATAATAAAACATCGGGTTCTTGTAAAAGCAATCTGCACAATGCCACTCTTCTGCGTTCTCCTCCAGATAATGTTTTAATAAAAGTATCTCCTTCTGGGCAACGCAAAGCATCCATTGCGCGTTCTAATTTATTATCTAATTCCCAACCATTAACCGCATCAATCAAATCTTGCAATTCGCCTTGACGGGCCATTAATTTTTCCATCTTATCGGCATCTTCGTAATATTCGGGCAAACCAAATTTTTCGTTGATGCTTTCATATTCTTCTAAAATGTCGGTCACCGATTTAACGCCTTCGCGAACTACTTCTAAAACTGTTTTATTGTCATCTAATTGTGGCTCTTGTTCCAATAGCCCCACACTAAATCCGGGTGCAAAAACAACTTCGCCTTGGTAGGCTTTATCGATGCCTGCAATAATTCTTAATAAAGAAGATTTTCCTGAACCATTCAATCCTAAAACCCCAATCTTGGCGCCATAAAAAAAGGATAAATAGATGTTTTTTAATACTTGTTTCTGTGGTGGGTGAATCTTATTCACTCCAGCCATCGAAAATATTATTTTTTCGTCCGACATGTTTCAAATTTTATGTGGTAAATATCGCTAAAAATCGCTGAAAAAAAACCGATAAATGGCTTTGTTGCTTTGCCAAATTGTCATTTTGTGCTAGAAAATACTAGTTTTTAGGCGCTTGGCTTAGTTTTTGACTTATGTGGATAATATATATTTTGAAAGCAAGCGAACAAATAGATACATTAGTTCGTTTTCAAACTAGAAATCAATAATTATGGAAGCAAAATTTTCACCAAGAGTAAAAGACGTAATCTCCTACAGTAGAGAGGAAGCATTGCGTTTAGGGCACGATTATATAGGTACAGAGCATTTGCTTTTAGGTTTGATCAGAGAAGGAGATGGCGTGGCTATCAAAGTGGTAAAATCACTAGGAATAGATACTGCCAGACTTAGAAAATCTGTCGAAGATGCGGTAAGAGGCACATCTGGAACAAATGTCAATTTGGGTAATATTCCATTGACAAAACAAGCCGAAAAAGTTTTAAAAATTACTTACCTAGAAGCAAAGATTTTTAAAAGTGAAGTGATCGGAACCGAACATTTATTGCTTTCTATTTTAAGAGACGAAGATAATATTGCTTCCCAAATTCTTTCGCAGTTCAATGTAAACTACGAAGTATTTAAAAATCAATTAGAAACTTTTCGTTTAAATCCAAGTTCAGAAATGCCAAGTAATCCATCCGATGACGATGGTTACAAAGAAGAAGATAGTTATGCAAGCGCAAAAAAACCAGTAGGCGATGCAAAGTCTAAAACTCCAGTGCTAGATAATTTCGGAAGAGATTTAACGCGTGCTGCGGAAGATGGTAAACTAGATCCAATTGTTGGAAGAGAAAAAGAAATTGAAAGAGTTTCTCAAATTTTATCGAGGAGAAAAAAGAATAATCCAATTTTAATAGGTGAGCCAGGTGTAGGAAAATCCGCTATTGCAGAGGGTTTGGCATTAAGAATTGTACAAAGAAAAGTATCGAGGGTTTTATTTAATAAACGCGTAGTTACTTTGGATTTAGCTTCTTTAGTTGCGGGTACAAAATACCGTGGACAATTCGAAGAACGCATGAAAGCGGTGATGAACGAGCTCGAAAAATCACCAGATGTTATTTTATTTATCGACGAAATTCACACCATTGTTGGTGCAGGTGGAGCATCTGGTTCTTTAGATGCTTCCAATATGTTTAAGCCTGCTTTAGCAAGAGGAGAAATACAATGTATTGGTGCAACCACACTCGATGAGTATCGTCAATTTATAGAAAAAGATGGTGCACTCGATCGTCGATTCCAAAAAGTAATTGTGAATCCGGCAACACCAGAAGAAACCGTAATCATATTAAATAATATCAAAGAAAAGTATGAGGAGCATCACAATGTAACTTATACACAAGAAGCCATAGAAGCCTGTGTGAATTTAACTACACGCTATATGAGCGATCGTTTCTTACCAGACAAAGCCATTGATGCGCTCGACGAAGCAGGTTCTAGGGTACATATCACCAATATTCATGTACCACAAAACATCATCGATGTAGAACAAAAAATTGAAGAAATTAAAGTAGAAAAAAATCGGGTAGTGCGTTCTCAAAAATACGAAGAGGCTGCAAAATTACGTGATAACGAAAAGCAATTATTAGAACAATTAGAATCTGCAAAAGTTGAATGGGAAGCAGAAACGAAAAATAAAAAATATGTTGTTACAGAAGACAACGTAGCAGAGGTTGTTTCGATGATGACCGGTATTCCAATTCAAAGA
>CAIMAP010000118.1 GCA_903838995.1 uncultured bacterium
GTGGACAATATGGTACCACTACTTATGCAAATCTTGCAGCATGGAAAACAGCCAATTCGGCGGCCTTCGATCAAAACAGCTTAGATGGCGATCCATTATTTAACTCAGCAAAATTAGTAATCCCTAAACTCGGTTCGCCTTTATTAGCGGCTGGTACACCAATCCCTCAAGTCTTAACAGACATTAAAGGATTTGTTAGAAGTGGCTCAAATCCTACTATTGGCGCTTATGAACAAGGTGGAGATTTTTCTGGTCCGAGCATTAAATTTGCGCCTATTTTAAATACGGCAAGCACAAGCAATTATACCTTAAATGCATTTGCTACTATTACCGATACAACTGGTGTCGATACGGCATTTTTAAAACGCCCTCGTTTGTATTATAAAAAATCTACAGACTCGAATACCTATGCGGGCAATACCGCAGCAAACAATGGTTGGAAATATGTAATTGCAACCAATAAAACTTCACCCTATAATTTTGTAATCGATTATAGTTTATTAAGATCTGCAGTTGTTTTAAATAATGAAATACAATATTTTGTAGTTGCGCAAGACAACACGGCTGCAGTGTCTACTAATGCAGAAGTGCAACTTAGCTTAGATCCAACTAGCGTAGCCCTTACAAGCAATAACTTCCCTACAATTGGCACCCCTCATATATATAGAATTGGTGCAGGTGTTTCGGGTACCTTATTAGTTGGAACTGGAAAAACCTATACTAGTTTAACAAAAGCGGGTGGCGTGTTTGAATATTTAAATAAAAATTTATTGGGGGGCAATGTGAATATTGTGGTCACTTCTAATTTAACAGAAGATGGTACCAATGCCTTAAATTATTTTGCAGAAACTTCAGGAAGCGGTTATAGTATTAGCATTAAACCGAATGGTGATACGCTAAGAACCATAGCAGGCGCTTATTCCGGCGGTTTAATTAGAATCAATGGTGCCGATAGGGTGATCATTGATGGAAGCTACAACAACACCGGTTCTTATTTAACTTTTGATAATAACACAACGGTATCTGGTAATTCAACAATTCAATTAATCAGTTTAGGTAATAATGCCGGCGTAGATAAATTTACCATCAAAAACTGTAAAATTATTGGAGGTACTGGTGCAAATACCATTCCTATTCATATTGGAGGTATGGCAATTCCATACAGCGCAGGTGAAAGCAATCAAAAGATTAAGATCCTCAACAACACCATTATTAGGGGTTCTGCGGGTATATATGTTGGTGCAACTACTGCAAGCCCCGTAGATAGTTTGGTGATAAGTGGCAACACCATTGGTGGCGATGTGCTTGCAGACCAACTAAGATTATACGGTATTGTAGCAGACCAAACAAAGAACAGCAGCATTAGCAATAACATTGTGAAAAACATTATCAATACTGCTGCGCAACAAGCATGGGGAATTGCAATATATGGTGGATTTAAAAATGGTTCGATTCAAAATAATAAAATAGAAAAAGTTTCATCGGGCTCGGGTGCCTTTGGCGGAAGAGGAATTGAAATCCGTACCAATAAACAAAACGAAAACATCAGCATCATCAATAACTTTGTGGGTAACATGAGTGGCGCCGGTTCTCCAAATTTAGCTTCGACTGCCAATGTGGGTATCAGTATTCGCAATACTACTGGATTAAAAATCTATTATAATTCGGTGAGTTTATCGGGTAGTTTTTCACAAACAACTGGAAGTACGCCTGATCTCAGTGCGGCGTTACACTTGGGTTTGGGAGCGGGTTCGCTAGATATCCGTAACAATTCATTTAACAATACATTGACTAATACATCGGATACTTCTTATGCATATGCTATGTATTCTGAAGTAACCGATACTGCCTTTACTAATTTTAATTACAATAATTTTTATGTATCGGGTGCACAAGGTAAGTTGGGTTATTTGGGTACAGACTTATTAAACATGGCAGATTTAAAATCTTTGACCAGCGCAAATGCCAATTCGATAAACAATACACCGAATCATGTTTCGGCAATTAACTTACATGCACAAGGAACAGGCTTATACCAAAAAGGAACCAACATCACAAACATTACCACAGACATTGATGGAGAGTTAAGAAGTGTGAGTACGCCATGTATTGGTGCAGATGAATTTTTACCGCCAGCTAAAGAGCTGAAAGTATTGAGTATATTGTATCCTACAGCTAATGCTCTTTGTGGTAATGCTACAGATAGTATTGTTATTGCTGTTCAAAATTTAGGTACCGCTACGCAAACTTCTTTTACAATGGGTGCGATAATTAAAGGCGCTATCAATACTTCGGTGAGCAATACTTTTACGGGTTCTCTTTTACCTAATCAAATTATCAATCTGAGTATTAAAAATTACAATAGTACTTTAGCAACGGGTGCTACTTCTATTAAAGCCTTTGTAAATTTAACTGGCGATATTGATGCAACGAATGATACGACTAGCATAAATACTATTATTTATGCGGTACCTGCTCCACCAACAATAAGTGTTTTAAAAGCAAGCTGTGCGGGTGGAAGTGCTATTTTAAAAGCAAACTCGACTGCCAGTATTCAATGGTATAATGTGGCAACGGGCGGTACAGCGATCAGCAAAAAAGACAGTTTAATAACGCCTGCAATTACCGCTCCTACTACTTTCTACGCAGAAGCTACCACTTCTACAATGAGCAAAAGTAGTTTGGGTCCGGTTAACACCGCGATTGGAGCCGGTGCATTAACCAACTTATACACTTATCAAGTTTTATTCACGGTTAATAATTCGGTTAGAATAGATTCTATTGCGGTATTCCCAGGTGGTTCTGGCGTAGTGGGCATTCGTATTCGTGACGGTATTAACACGACAACGCTTTATACTTTTAACTTTACCATCACCGCAGTATCGGGTGCAAAAGTATTTTTACCTTTAAACTTAACTTTACCAGCAGGAAATTATCGCATAGATGCCAACACAGGGACAACCAATGTAACTTTATTTAGAAATACAGCAGGATCGAGTTATCCTTATGCCAACCCAGGAAACAATATTGTGTTAACTGGACATACATTTACAGGATACCCACAATACCATTACTATTTCTATGACTGGAAAGTAAGTGTAGGACAAGCAGGATGTCCTTCTGCGCGTGTACCTGTAACGGTTACACCGGTTGCACTTCCTGCCGGTTCGGGCTTTGCAAAATCGGCACCATACCAAGGCGTATATAACGCAGGAACGATGAGCAATGTAGATGCTGCCTGCGTAAGCGACACGTTAACTTATTCGTTTATTCCACCTACAGGATTTAATGCTGCAGATTTTGGTACTACTTGGACCGTAAACAATGCAAGTGTAAAAAGACTAACCGGTAACACGCCTGCAGGAGCAGTTAATATCAATGGACTATCTGTTCGCTATGTTGCATCAACTGGCGACATAGATAGCACTTTAGTGTTAACGGCATCTGTAAAAAATAACAGTACAGGTTGTGATACCATTATTCGCAGATATGTAAAAGTATATGCAATTCCAACTGTAAATTTAGGTGCAGACCTAACCATTTGTGAAGGATCTAATTATATTTTAGATGCAGCAAACCCTGGCGCTACTTACCTTTGGAGCACTGGTGCAACTACACAAACCATTGCGGTAAATACTGCCGGAACTTACACGGTTACAGTTACAACAGCATCAGGTTGCGATCAAACAGATGCCATTGTGATTACCACTAATCCAAAACCAATCTTAAATTTAGGTGCAAATGTGAATTCGTGTGTGGGTAATACCATTACACTAGATGCTGGAAATGCAGGCGCTACTTATCTTTGGAGCAATGGTTCTGTTTCTCAAACCATACAAGTTACACAAACTGGAAATTATTCGGTGGCAGTAACTAATACCTTAGGATGTATTTCAAGAGATACCATTAGCGTAAACTTTAATGCTACTCCGCTTGTAAATTTAGGAGCTGACAAATCAATTTGTAGCAACGAACCAACAACCTTAGATGCCGGAAACCCAGGTGCTACCTATCTTTGGAGCACAGGAGCAACTACACAAACTATTGTGGCTGCCAATGTTGGCACCTATAGTGTAACTGTAACAAATGCGAATGCTTGTACCGCAACAGATGAAATTATTATTACTTACAAAGCCACTCCAAGTGCAAGTATTACTACCAGTGCCATTAATTTATTGAATGTACAATTCAATGCAATTGTTTCGCCAGGTCAAACCTATAATTGGAATTTTGGTGATCCAAATAGTGTATCTAATGTTTCCTCTTTAGCAAACCCAGTGCACACTTTCTCTGCAGCGGGTCAATATTTTGTAACATTAACGGTTACCAATGTAGCCTCTGGTTGTACCGCTACCAATACTGATACCATTACGGTACAGGCTGTTGGTATAAATAATATCAATGCAAAACACTTTCAATTACAAGCAGCGCCAAATCCATTTACTGGAAGCACTAAATTGGCATTTAATTTACCAATAGCTGCGCAAGTGAGTATGGAAGTATTTGATTTATTAGGAAGAAATATTGCGACTATTATCACAAACGAAAATCTTGCAGCAGGTGCGCACACCGTGTCGTATGTTAACGAAGACCATAGTAATGCTGCCGGAATTTACTTGGTTAAATTAACCGTAAATGGCACAACTGCTATTATCAGAATCAACGATATTGCCACTAAATAATTAACGCATTTAAAAAAAGCTCCAATAGTACTATTGGAGCTTTTTTTGTTTATGTATGAAAGATAATTTGATTATTTTTGATTTTAGATTGATTCCACATGAGCCACAACATAGATAAAATTGATGTTTCTATTTTGCAATTATTGCAACAAGATTCTACCAGTGCAATTAAAGATATTGCGAAAGAAGTAGGCTTAAGCGCTACGCCAACCTACGAAAGAATCAAGCGTTTAGAGGCCGATGGTTACATTAAAAAGTATGTGGCTGTATTAGATGGTCAAAAGTTAGGCTTAGACATTGTGGTGTATTGTAATGTAACTTTAAAAGAACAAAACAAAGAAGCCTTATTGGGTTTCGAAAATGCCATTGCCTCATTACCAGAAGTACTAGATGTAATTGGTTTATCGGGTCAATACGATTATTTAATTAAAATTGTTTCGCCCAATATTCAAGCGTACAACGATTTTTTATTGAACAAACTCAGCGGCATTCCAAACATTGCGCAGTTTCATAGTAATATTGTATTGGGTAAAATCAAACACAATACGCCTATGCCGCTCACACATTTAAAATAATTTATTTCTTTTTCCAGATTTGTTGAATTTGATCGGAGCTTAAAATCTCTAGGCCGGTGTTTCCGCTCTGTGCCTTTAAATACATAGCATTGGCCACCACCATGGCATCTATCGATTTGTATTTTTTTAATGGTCCGATCATCATTATTTCAAAAAATGGCAGCAATATTAATGCGATTTTTTCTCCTAACCTAAACTCTTTACGAAGTCCTTTTAAAAAAGAAGGTTGAAAAATATAGGTACTGTTAAAGTTTAATTTTTGAATAGCTTCTTCTAATTCGCCTTTTATTTTACTGTAAAATATTTTTGAATTTTTATCTGCGCCAAGTGCACTGACTAATAAAAACTGTTTTGAACCATTTTGTTTTGCCATTTCGGCAACTTGTAGTGGATAGGTAAAATCAACTTTTGTAAATGCTTCGCGCGAACCAGCTACCGCAATGGTAGTGCCTAAACAACAATATATATCGTTTGCTTTTATTTCGGCTTGGTACTTGGCTAAATGCTCAAAATCGCATACAATATTTTCTAATTTAGGGTGTGCAAAGCCAATAGGCTTGCGGCTGATAGCGATTACTCGCTCGTAAGCATTTTCGTTTAATAAATAGCTTAAACAAAATTTTCCAACCAATCCTGTTGCCCCAATAATTAAAGCTGTTTTATTTTCCATCGAAGGTTCTTTTGGCTAAGTAATAATTTTCTTTTGTTGTCATGGTAGATTTGCTTGCTTTGCTTTTATCGGTATAACCCATTAAGTGTAAAGCCCCATGTACTAACACGCGACACATTTCTTCCGATTCACTTACTTTAAAGAATTGTGCATTTTCTATCACCCGATCGGTACTCAAAAAAATATCGCCAGCTATACTTCCTTTTTTTTCTGAATGGTCAAAGGTAATAATATCGGTAAAAGTATCGTGTTGTAAATAAGTTACATTTATCTGATGCAAGTATTCATCGGTACATAAAATATAATTGAGTGCCGCAATTTTAAATCCTTCTTCGGCTGCAATAGCCTTGATCCATTGCTTTAGCTCCCTTTTAAGCTTTAATTTATAATTACTTTCTTCGTTAAAAAAATGAATGGCCATGTTGTTTATTTTGGTTGAATAATCATTAATTGATCGAAATAGGCATTGGTTTTTTCTTTATAATAAGGTTTAAAATTTGGCGGCACCGTTCTCATTAAATCAATCTCGGCTGTCTTTGTTTTTTTGAATTGTTCAAATTTAATATTTGCTGGAGATTGTTGTGTTTTACCCTGTGCTGCTTCTCTTGCTTGATCTTGCTCTCTTTCTTTTATTGCTTTTTCTGTTTCCAGCAATCTAGACATAATTTCTTGTTGTCTATTAATGGTCTGTTGATTTATATTTTTGTTATACAAATCGCTTTCGGTTTTTTCCATTTCTTTTTTTAATTGAGAAATTTCTTTTCCATTTCCACCTTGTCCGTTTTTATCCATTTGCTGCGATAATTGATCCATGGCATTTCGAATGGCTTGTTGTTGGGCAGCCATTTGAGCCATTTGCTGAGACATTTGCCCTTTTCCTGGTTTTTGCCCCGGTTTCATGCCGTTTTTGAGCTGTTCAATTTGCTTATTTAATTCGCTTTGCATTTTAGACAAGCCTTCGCCTTTACCTTTTCCTCCCGGTTTTTTACTTGGTTTGGCGCCAGGTTTTCCTCCTTGTTTTTTGCTCTGACTTTCCTTTTGCATTTGATCTAAAATTTCGGAAAGCAATACCGCTAAATTATTAATCGATGTCATTGCATATTGTTGGCGCATACTGGCCAATCCTGTATTTCTGGCTTCTAATGCCGCAATACTTTGTAACATGTTTAAACTAGCTTTACCCGTTTCTTTATTCACGATAGATTTTATCTGCAATACTTTTTTGCTTAAGGCAAATAAACTGTCCTCAATCATTTTCATATCCTCATTTAAGTTTCGCTGTGTTTTAGCCAGGGCAGTGTATTGCGGGTCGTTGATGTTTGTTTTCTTTGTATCGTTGAGTGTTTTTTCTTGGGCAAAGGAAAGTTGAACGAGGTTATCTAATATTTGTCTTAATGCACGCATATTTAAATCAAGCTCTTCCGCTTCTCCCGCTTCTTGCTGCTTTTTCATTTTATCAGCAAGCTTTTTCATTTTGTCTGCAGCAGTTTTTTGAGATTCACTTGCTTTATTTGTTTTATTATTTGCTAATTCATCATTTGTTTTATTTAAATCATTTTCGATGTCTTTTAAATCTGCAGCTGGATTTTCCATTTCTATTTTATCTGCTAAAGCTTCATTTTTTTGCTGTAAATCTTTAAAGTCGTTCTGTAAATCTTTGAAATCTTTATTGAGTTTTTGTTGGGCATCTTTGAGCTCCTCAATAGGCGTTTTTTTATTCTTTAATTGCTCATTTATAGCCTTTTGTTCTTCAGATAGGGTGTTTAATCTTTCGATGTTTTCTTTTGTTTTTTGCTCCACTTCTAGCTTTTTAAATAACTCCAACATGCGATCCATTTCTTTTGCAATTTCTTTATTGTCTAGTTGCATTTTTTGAATAGACTCTTGTGTTTTTTCTTTGTTATTTTCGGCAATCAGTTTTTCTAATTCTTTAATTAACTCTTTTGTTTTATTATCTAATAAATTTTCAAATAATTCATTGATTTGTTTTTTCTTATCAATTAATTCTTGGTCAAACTTTTTATAGTCTTTATTAATTTCGTTATTCGTTAAATTTTGATTTTGTATTTCTTTAACTTCTTCGGCTAATTTTTTTTGATTAGCAATTAATTCCGCAACTTCTTTTTTTTCTTCAAAATTGAGTTCTTTTTTATCGCGTAATTTTTCGTTAATTTTTTTAGCATCTTTCTGTATTTTTTCTGCTTGTTTAATAGCCGATGCTATTTTATCTTTAAGCGCTTGATTGGCATCATTTTCTTCTTTACTGATGTTGGCCATACTTGGTGCCCGGTATACAAACAATTCTGATTTGCTCGATTTAGGCCCATTTATACCATCATTATCCCATATTTCGAAATAATATTGTAATTCATCTTCGAGGGCTAAACCCAATTCGCTGGTATTGATATGATAAAAAAACTGTTCGCTAGTAGCACCCAATCGAATAGGAATTGACACACCTTTAGTAATGCTTTCTTTATTCGATTTGCTTATGCTATAATGAAATTCGAGTTTTGTTAAACCATAATCATCTTTTACTGTACCATTAAAAAACAAATTAGCACGGTTACTAGAATCCTTTACCTGACTTACTCGAATGCTTGGATATAAATCGGGAATTACTTCTATAACATAATTAATGGGCTCTGTAATAAAGCTATTTTTATTTTTAGCCTGAATACTATAGTTTAAATTTTTATGTATTTGTTTTCGATAAATGGCTTGGTTTTCTGTTATATTAATTTTTTCTGTTTGTTGATTGCTAATAAAAAGTATATCATCTGCCGCTTTAGTATGAAAAACCCATTGCAACTTACTACCCGCTGGTATGGTTAAATTGCCAGTGTTTTTAACTGTTTCGGCGGCTTTGTGTAAATAATTAGGATAGTTTACTTGTATTTCAAACTTAACTATTGCCGGATTAGGCAAAACCGTTATTTCATATGTTTCCGAATCGTATCCGAGCGCTTGAAAGTAAAAGCGGCTATTTTGCCTTAGGTTAAGCAAAGTATATGCGAATGTACTTTTTGTTATTTTTTCTAGTTTGTAACTATTGTTATTGATTACCACTTGTATGTCTTGTGGAATAGGATCGCCTGTTAATGCTAATTCCAGCTTGATTGCATCACCTTGTTTAACCACAAGTGATTTATTTTTTAAATGAAATTGAAAACTGGCTGGCTTTGCATAACTTTTATCAAAATGAATTAATCGGGTGCCTCCTTGTTTGATAAAATTAGGATTGAATATGGCTGTTAGCAGTAATATGCAAAACGGAATTAAAGCATATTGTAATCGTTTTTTGTTTTGTTTAAGATCTATCGCTTTAACAAATGGAATGGGCTGTAAGCGTTCTGTTTTTTGTTGAATACTGGCTAAAATTAATTCGGTATTTTGATCGGTATTCGATGCTTGTTCGTTAAGTTGTAAAACATTGATTAATTGGTCTTTAACTTCCGAAAAATGAGCCGATAGTATGTTTGCCGCCGCGGCATAATCTAGTGTTTTTCGTAGTCTAAGTAAATTTAATGCTGGTTGCATTAACCATTTCATTACCAAGTAAAGCACAATTATGAAATAGCTTATCCATATTATTTTTTTAATAATTGGCGATAAGAATAAATAAAATTCTAGGCTATTAATGAGTAAAAAAGAAATGAGGGTAAAACTGGCAAAATAAATACACCCTCGTATCAGTTTTTGTTGATGATACTTTTTAATAAACTCGTCGAGCTTTGCTATGAGTAGTGTATAATTGTTTTCCGGATTCATTTTAATAGCCATATTTAGCTTTCCAAAGTTGTGCTAGATTTTTTCTAATCTCGTTTTCTTTTGGGTTGTTTCCTGGTTGATAAAAAACACTAGCGGCAATCTCTTTTGGTAAATATTCTTGCTCAACAAAATTTCCTTCGTATGCATGGGCATATTGGTAGGATTTACCGTAACCAATATCTTTCATTAATTTAGTGGGTGCATTTCGCAAATCCAATGGCACCGATAGGTTGCCGGTTTCTCTAACATTAGCTAAAGCCTGGTCGATGGCTAAGATGGCACTGTTACTTTTAACACTGGTTGCCAAATAAATAACCGTTTGCGAAAGTATAATTCTGGCTTCGGGCATGCCAATAGTATTGACCGCTTGAAAACAATTATTGGCTAAGAGTAAAGCATTTGGATTGGCATTACCAATATCTTCTGAGGCTAAAATAATTAAACGCCTAGCAATAAATAAAGGATCTTCTCCTCCTTCAATCATGCGAGCCAACCAATATACACTTGCATTCGGATCACTGCCACGAATGGATTTGATCAGTGCAGAAACAATATCGTAATGTTGTTCACCTGCTTTATCATATAGTGCAATATTTTGTTGCACAATAGCCATTACTTTTTCGTTGGTAATGAGGATATCTTTTGTTGGTATTGATTGTACAACAAGTTCAAAAACATTTAATAATTTTCTGCCATCACCGCCCGAAAGCCTTAATAATGCTTCATGTTCGGCTATTTCAATATTTTTTGTTCGCAGCGTTTCGTCTGTTTTTATTGCAATTGCGAGCAGTTCAACTAACTCTTCTTTGGAAAGATTTTTTAAAATATAAACTTGACATCTTGATAAGAGTGCTGCGATTACTTCGAACGAAGGGTTTTCGGTTGTGGCGCCCACAAGAGTAACAACCCCTTTTTCTACTGCGCCCAATAAAGAGTCTTGTTGTGATTTACTAAATCGATGAATTTCGTCGATGAATAAAATAGGATTTGCCGCGCCAAAA
>CAIMAP010000119.1 GCA_903838995.1 uncultured bacterium
ATTAAATTAGAAATAACGGCTACTAATAAAGTAATCGAAATCAAAATACCTAAGGAAACAGTTCCTCCAAAATTAGAGGCTGCAAAAATACCAAATCCAAAAAATAAAATAATGGCGGTGTAGATCATGCCTAATCCAGATTCTTTAAGGGTGATAGAGGTTAGTTTTGAAATATCCCAGTTTTTGGTTTTTTGTTCGTGTCGGTATTTCGTTAAAAAATAAAGTGTTTGGTCGGAAGCAATTCCAAAAGCTATACTAAAAATTAAAATAGTACTTGGTTTTAAATTGATGCCTACAAATCCCATAATGCCTGCTGTAATTAATAGCGGAATAATATTTGGCAATAAACTAATGATTACCATTTTCATTGTTCTAAATAAAACCAGCATGAGCAAAGCAATTAAAGCAATGGCTAATAATAAACTCTCTCTCAAATTGGTGAACAAATAATTGGTGCCATCTACAAAAATTACACTTGCACCAGTTAAAAGCACTTCGTATTTCTCAGGATTAAAAATAGAATCAATGCGTGGTTTTAATTCTGTAAAAAGCGCATTGGTTTTTTTTGAGCCAATGTCTGCCATCTGAAAACTAATGCGTGTAGATTGATTTAAACTATCTACATAGGTACGCATCAGGCTATTGCTGCCACTTGCCTTGCCTGCATTCTTCGCATACTTTAAAATAAATAAAGCTTCGGATTGAGTCGGGCTGCTATAAAAGTTTGGATCACCATTATAATACGCTTGCTTCGAAAATTTCAATACTTCATTTACAGATAAAGATTTAGAAATTGCCGGATAAGCGCTAATCATATTTTCGAGCTTCTCAATTTTCTTTAACATCGAAATATTGGCCAATCCATTTTTTCTTTTCGTATCAATTTTTATTTCTAATGGCAATACCCCATCAAAATTTTGTTCAAAAAATTGTAAGTCGGCTAGAATAGGATCGTTCTTTGGTAAGTCGTCTACCATGTAGCCGTTTATATTTATTTTCGAAACGCCTATAAAGGAAATTAAAATGATGATTAATGTAGTCCAGTAAATTTTTTTACGATCGAAATGTATCCAATGATCAATTTTATTTATAAAAGTTTTTAAAACTTGGTTGTCGAGGTGTTTGGTTTGCCATAATTTTGGATTTGGCAAAAAGCTAAAGATTACTGGAATCAATACCATCGACATAATCCAAGTAGCCATTACATTAATAGCCGCCACAATTCCAAACTGCGTAAGCACTTCGCTTTTGGTAAAAGCAAATACGCCAAACCCTATAGCAGTAGTCACATTAGCATAAAAAGTAGTGATACCAATTTGTTTAACTGCTATACTTAATGCCTGCACTTTATTTTGATGCAGCATGTATTCTGTATGGTATTTATTGAGCAGTAAAATACAATTCGGAATACCAATCACCACTATTAAAGGTGGAATTAAGGCGGTGAGTAAAGTTATTTTATAACCAAATAAAACCAGCGTGCCTAAAGAAAGTACTACACCAATACCTACCACAATTAATGGAAAAATAACAGCAGATAGCGATCTAAAGAATAGCAATACGAGCACGAACAGAAACAACACTACCAAAAGCACCACAACAACCAGGGCGACAACCTACACCAAAAGTACCAATAGAAGCACGGCAGCCACAGACACACTCAACGACATCCTTGCTTAAAACACCCCAGACATCATGGCAAACGACAGCACCAGCCATGCAACAAAAACCACGGAAGGAGCTAACAGCAACAATCCCAGCAGCAACACCAGGCCAAGCTAAAAGGCAGCGCATTATGCAAACAGCACCTTCAATGCCAAAAGCACATCACCAACAAGTTACAGCAGAAACAACAACATAAGAAGCACATTCAGTGCAAATCCCACCTAAACCAACACCCACGGCGCAAACATGGTCACCGCCAACAAGTCAAAAGTCCAACACAAACATTACCAACAAAA
>CAIMAP010000120.1 GCA_903838995.1 uncultured bacterium
GAAGGCGTGTTGATTCCCAATACCGACCGCATGACGGCTTGCGTATCTTCGCAAGTGGGTTGCAGTTTAACTTGTAAATTTTGCGCAACGGGTTATATGGATCGCAAAAGAAATTTAAATGCCGACGAAATTTACGATCAAGTGGTTTTATTGAACGAACAATCCACTTCCTTTTACGACAGACCGCTCACCAATATTGTATATATGGGCATGGGCGAGCCGCTTCTAAATTATGCTAATGTGTTGCAATCGATTGATCGCATTACGGCAGAAGATGGTTTGAATATGTCTTATAAAAGAATTACGGTTAGCACGGCCGGCATTGCTAAAATGATTCGCAAATTAGGCGAAGACGAAGTGAAATTTAATTTGGCTTTATCGCTGCATGCGGCTAACGATGCAAAGCGAAATGAAATCATGCCGATCAATGAGAGTAATACTTTGGAGGCCTTAGCCGATGCTTTAAAATATTATTACGAAAAAACACAAAACCCGGTAACCTACGAATACATTATATTTAGCGGGGTGAATGATGAAGTTGAAGATGCCCGCGAGTTAGTTGAATTTTGCGCGCACATTCCTTGTAAAGTAAATATCATCGAATATAATCCGATTGCGCTTGCTGATTTTATTAATGCCCAAGAAGATAAAGTAGAATCTTTTGCCGATTATTTAAGACGCAATGGCGTGATCACCAATATTCGCCGAAGCAGAGGAAAAGATATTGATGCCGCTTGTGGACAATTGGCCATCAAAGAGCGCGCGCCTAAAGCAAACGATTAAGTACTAAGTATGCAGTTGAGGAGTGCTGTTGCGCTGCTTAATTTTGTGCATGTTTTTGCTTTTTCAATATTTACAAAATTTCTCGGAATTACTTTATCCTAAATTGTGTGGGGGTTGCGGCAATCATTTATACGAAAACGAAGAGGTAGTTTGCGTGTATTGCAGAGCGAGCTTGCCTTTGAGCGGCGAATGTGATTTTGAAAACAATGCCAGCGAAAAACTTTTTTGGGGCAAAGTATCTATTACTGCTGCCGCCAGTTTTTTATTCTTTCAGAAAAAATCGAGCACCCAACATTTATTGCATCAACTCAAATACCAGCAAAAAGAAAACATTGGCGAATGGCTGGGCGAACAATTTGCTTATAGCTTGCAAAGCAAAGGGCGCTTTGCTGCCGTCGAAATAATTATTCCAATTCCCTTGCATCCTTCACGCATTAAGTTTAGAGGTTATAACCAATGCGATGCCATTGCCCGCGGCATGGCTAGCGTTTTACAAATTCCAATTGTCAATGGTGTTCTTATTAGAAGTGTTGCCACCAAAAGTCAAACCAAAAAAAATAGGTTTCAGCGGTTCGAAAACATGGAAAGTGTTTTTAGCGTTTCGCAAGCAAGCGCCATCAAAGGAAAAAATATTTTATTATTAGACGATGTGCTCACTACTGGCGCTACCCTGGTTAGTGCCGCACAAGTTTTACAACAAGCCGGCGTGCAACATATTTATATTGGAGCGATTGCTAAGGCTTAAAAAAATATTTATTAATTTTGTAAAAAAATAAAAAGATGAAAAATATATCAATTAAGGAATTCAGAAAAAATACGGAGAAATATTTATCGAAAATAATTTCGAATACAAGTCAAGTTATACTGTCAACAGGAAACAAAAAAGTAATTTTAATTTCTGAAAAAGAATTTATTGGCTTAACCGAAACGAGTTATTTATTATCAACAGAGGCTAATCGCAATAGGTTGGAAACAGCAATGGCGCAAATCGATAATAAGCAGACTATTTCTTATAAACTTCCCTAACAGCTGCAGCAATTGCCTCTGCGTCGAAGCCGCATTCTTTCCAAAGTTCTGGTTGTTCGCCGTGTTCGATGTATTGATCGGGAATACCTAAGCGTTTTACAATAGCGTTTAATTGCTGGTCTGCCATAAATTCTAATACAGCCGAACCAACGCCGCCTTGTAAGCAACCATCTTCTACGGTAATAATGTGCGAATAGTTTTCGAATACTTCGCGCAACATTTTTTCGTCTAATGGTTTAGCGAATCGTAAATCGTAATGTGCTGGAAATATATTTTCTTTGGCTAATTGTTCGCAAGCTTCGACTGCAAAATTTCCTGGATGGCCTAAAGTTAAGATGGCTACTTTTTCTCCATCTTTTATTTTTCTGCCGCTGCCTACTGGTAATATTTCGAGTGGTGTTTTCCAATCTACCATTACCCCGTTACCTCTAGGATAGCGAATGGTAAAGGGCCCCATGTTGTCTTGCGAAGCGGTATACATTAAATTGCGCAACTCTTGTTCGTTCATTGGTGCGGCAATCGTCATTTTTGGAATGCAACGCATGTAGGCAATATCGTAAGCGCCATGGTGTGTTGGACCATCGGCACCTGCTAAACCTGCGCGGTCTAAACAAAATACCACATTCAAATTTTGCAAAGCTACATCATGCAATACTTGATCGTAAGCACGCTGCATAAACGAAGAATAAATATTACAAAAAGGAATTAAACCTTGCGTCGCTAAACCTGCCGAAAAAGTAACCGCATGTTGTTCAGCAATACCCACGTCGAAAGCCCTGTCTGGCATGGCTTTCATCATTATGTTTAAAGAACTTCCACTAGGCATGGCCGGCGTTACGCCCATAATTTTTTCGTTGGCTTGCGCCATTTCTAACAGCGTATTACCAAATACATCTTGGTATTTTGGTGGCTGCGGTGTAGTCGAAGTACTCTTTTTAATTTCGCCCGTAATTTTATCGAACAAACCTGGCGCATGCCATTTGGTTTGGTCTTGCTCTGCCAGTGCAAAGCCTTTTCCTTTTACCGTTAAGCAATGTAAAATTTTCGGACCGGGTATGTCTTTTAAATCGGCTAATACTCTTACTAAATGATCTACATCGTGTCCATCTACCGGACCAAAATAACGGAAGTTAAGCGATTCAAATAAATTACTTTGTTTAAGCAAAGCGCCTTTCAAACCTTTCTCAACTTTCTTTACTATTTCTTGTGCATTGGGACCAAACTTGCTTACCAAGCCTAATAATTTCCAAATATCTTCGCGTACTTTATTATAGGTATGCGAAGTGGTAATGTCTGTTAAATATTCTTTCAGCGCGCCAACATTAGGATCTATCGACATACAATTGTCGTTCAATACCACTAATAAATTAGCGCCCGAAACCCCTGCATGGTTCATCGCTTCGAAAGCCATTCCAGCTGTCATGGCGCCATCGCCAATAACCGCAATGTGTTGACGATTGCTATCGCCTTTGTATTGCGATGCTACTGCCATTCCTAATGCTGCCGAAATAGATGTAGAAGAATGTCCTACGCCAAAAGTATCGTATTCACTTTCTGAGCGTTTTGGAAAACCACTAATGCCTTTATAAATTCTATTGGTATGAAAAACGTCTTTACGGCCTGTTAAAATTTTATGGCCATAAGCCTGATGCCCTACGTCCCAAACCAGTTGGTCGTGTGGGGTATTGAATACATAGTGTAAAGCGGTAGTGAGTTCTACTACTCCCAAACTGGCTGCAAAATGTCCGCCATTTACCGATACTTGATCGATAATGGTTTGACGCAGCTCTTCACAAAAATCTTTTAACTGATTTTCAGGTAGTTTGCGTAAATCGGAAGGGGAATTGATATGGGGTAATAAATTCATGTATTGCGCGGGCCAACTATAATAGGCTAATAAGGTAAAATACGGCAAATTGTTTTAAAATTCCAATAAATTTCCATTCTAGGGAGCAAAAAAATTACTATTTTCGTGGCTTATGAATTGGATAAAAGAAAAGTTTGCCATTAGACTACCTCAGTTCGAAGGGCCTTTCGACTTGTTGCTCTTTTTTATTGAGCGCGATGAGTTAGATATTTACGATATTCCAATTGCCCAAATCACCAACGATTTTCTTCGCTATATCGAAGAAATGACTACCCTGAACATCGAACTGGCCAGCGAATTTATTTTAGTAGCGGCGCGTTTAATGCAAATCAAAGCGCGCATGTTATTGCCTCGTCCAGAAATTGATGCCGAAGGTAACGAAGTAGATCCGCGTAAAGATTTAATCCAAAAATTATTGGAGTACAAACTTTTCAAAGAAGCTTCGCTTGATTTAGAATATTTACAAGAAGAAAGAACCAAACAATACCGTAAAGGAAATTTCAGTACCGATTTTAAATTGGTGCGCGAAAGCGCGAGTCAAGAAGACGAATTGCAAACGCTAGATTTGTATCGTTTGCTTACGGTCTATCATAAAGTTTGGAACAGATTCCACAATAAACCCGAAGAAGTAAAACATACGGTTGTTCAATATCCTTATTCTATTGAAGAACAAAAAAATTATGTAAGCCGTTTATTATTGAGTAACGAAAAATTAAATTTCGAAACCATTTTAAAAGAAAGTAAAGACCGCGTACAATTGGTGTATTCTTTCTTAGCCATTTTAGAAATGTTGCAACAAGAAATGATCGATATTCAAGTTGGCTTAGGCTTCAATAATTTCTGGGTATCGAGGCGCGAAGCAGGTGCTGAGCCTGCTTTTTATGGCGACGAGGAATAGCATTTGCTAAATAATTAATTTAGCGTTGTTAATTAATATTTTTTTAATTTGTTTGCAATACACTGATAATTAAGACTTTCTATTGAAAAGTGTTAAATGTTTTTTCGGTGCTTGTTAAATGTTTTCTAACTAACGATCCCAATACAAATTTCTAAACCCTGTTTTGAGTGCCAGCGTAAATAGGTTGGCTTTATTAACTTGCCCTGCGCTTTGTTGGTTGCGATAGACATAACCCAACTCTACACAAAAATTAACTTTCGGATTAATGACATAAGCTAGGCGCGCATCAACATATAGTAAACTCGAATTTACGCCTTGCAATATTTTATTTCCGTATTCGGAGTTGCGTGTATTATAAGAAAGTAAAATATTGTTACCTACATTTCCGGTAGCAGAATCGGCGCCATAGCGCGCATAATTTATTTGTAAATAGCTTCTGAAGTTTTTGTACTGATGCTC
>CAIMAP010000121.1 GCA_903838995.1 uncultured bacterium
GCCTGCGCAAGCATAGCTAAGAAAACAAATAGTATGGTCAATAACTTTTTCAATGCAGTAAAAATAAGGATAATCGAGCATATAATCGGAAGAAAGCCTATTTTTTGCTTATTTTTACAAGACCATGCTTGCCCTTTTTCAAGAACATATTGCCCAGCAAAAACTCTTCCAGACAGAAGAACGAATTTTACTCGCCTTTAGTGCAGGTATAGATTCTGTTGTGCTTGCCGAATTATTACTGGCATCGAAATTCCAAATTGGTATTGCGCATGTTAATTTTCAATTGCGTGGAAAGGAATCGGACGAGAACGAAAATTTTGCAAAAGCATTTGCAGCAAAACATAATCTTGCATTTTATTCGATTCGTTTCGACACAGAAGCTTATGCAGCCCGTGAAAAAATATCAATTCAAATGGCCGCTAGAAAACTGCGTTATGATTGGTTTGAAAGCATTCGTTTGCAAGAAAATTATGACAGCATTGTAACAGCACATCATTTATCGGATAGCATCGAAACGTTTTTTATTAATGTAAGTAGAGGCACCGGAATTGCTGGATTGCACGGCATCTCGCTGCACATCAATAACATTAAACGCCCGCTGCTGCCTTTTACAAAAAAAGAAATTACTGCCTACGCAGAAAAAAATAAATTTGAATGGCAAGAAGATAGCTCGAATCAAAAAGATGCGTATTTACGCAATCACATCCGACATCATATTATACCCGAATTCGAAAAAATAAATCCGAGCTTTGCCAATCAAATGGACGAATTGCTTTTAGAAATTTCGGAAGTTGAAAAAATAAAAAATATTTGGTTAAGCGATTTACAAAATATTGGTCTTGAAAAAAAAGATGGGCATATTCGTATTTCCATTGATTGGCTTAAAAGTTTAGCACAAGGAAAATATTTTTTATCCCAAACTTTAAAATCATTTGGATTCTCTATTACCAGTAGCAACGATTGTTGGAAAGCGCTAGACAAACAATCGGGCATACAGTTTTTTTCAGCTAGCCACCGTTTGGTTAAAGACCGCGCGCATTTATTAATTGAAACTTTGAGCGAGGACCAGCTTGCGCAGCAAGCTGCTGCCACGCATTTTTTATGGCAGCCAAGCCAAATGGTGTTGGATCTGGGGCCTTTTGTGATAGAGGGCTTAGAAAGCACCTCGGTGCCCGATTTTAATCAACTGAGCTCAAATCAAGCTTGTTTAAACGCAGATTTGCTGGTGTTTCCATTGCAAATTCGCAAATGGCAAGCGGCCGATAGTTTTCAGCCTTTGGGCATGCAAGGGAATAAAAAATTAAGTGATTTTTTTATTGACGAAAAGTTTTCGTTAATTGAAAAAGACAATACCTTTGTAATGGTTTCTGGCACCGATATTGTTTGGGTTATTGGACATCGAATTAATGAAAAATATAAAGTAAACCACAACTGTAAATCTACCTACCTATTTAATATAAAATGAAAAACGTACTCTTTGACGAAAGACAAACATTAGGCTCTGTTCGATTCTGGACAAGCTGGAGATTCGCGGTGGTCTTGTTCTGTGTAGCAGCCTACTTTGTTTCGGAAGAGCGTAACCGCAGCGAAGAAGGTGATTTATTTTTAGTAGTGGGTACAGGTGTAATGTTGATTTCTATTTTATTTATTTTTTTAACGCATTACAGAACCATTGTACAAAATGGCAGCCTTATACTCACTGGCCTTTGGAGCACGAAGAAAGTAAAACTAGATTTTCAAAGTATTGATTCTTGTGAGATTGTAAGATACAGTCCATTCTTTATCAATAACCCGGTATATAACTTACATAAAAAAGGAACCATTCGTTTTTATGCACACGGAAAATATGCGGTTAAATTAATAGACAAAGATGGCTTGGTTTATATTATTGGTTCGCAAGATCCCATTGAACTCGACCGGGTAATTAAAGAAATGCTAAAAGCGAATAAATAAAAAAAGCTTACCAATTTGGTAAGCTTTTTTTGTGGGAGATACTGGGTTCGAACCAGTGACCCCCTGCTTGTAAGGCAGGTGCTCTGAACCAGCTGAGCTAATCTCCCTTTTCCCCTTTACAAAGGACTGCAAATATAGCCTCCTAATGCTGATTTCCAAAAATTATTTTAAAAAAGATTTTTTATATGTTTATAGCTAGCTATTTTGCGTTAATAGAAAGATGAGTAAAGCAAAAAAAATACTTCTTTGGACATTGATAATCACTACTTTAATAGTCGTTCAGGGCTTTATTGTGATGTTTGTGTATCAAGATGAAATCAAAAATTTAGCAGTAAAAGAACTCAATAAACAATTAAACACCCCTATTAAAGTAGGAAAAATTGACTTTTCGTTATTCGAACATTTTCCTTTTGCAGCCATTTCATTTCCAGATGTGGAAATGAAAGAAAGCAATAATCAGCACCAAAATAACCTATTGCAAGCCAAAGATATTTCCTTGCTTTTCAATGTTTGGGATTTGGTGAATAAAAATTACCATATCAAAAAACTTTATTTAGCCGATGCGCATGTCAATATTGTGATTGATTCTTTAGGTAACCCAAATTATAGTATTTGGAAAGCGAGCCAAAGCAGCGACGAAGCCTTTCAATTCTCCATTGATAAAATACGACTCGAAAATACAAGCGTAAGCTTTAAAGATATTCAAAACAAAAAAATTATCAACTTGCTGGTAAAAGATGGCGAACTGAGCGGCGATTTTACAGAGAAAGAGTTTGAATTAAAAGCTCAAGTAGCAACTGAAATTGAAAAGATTAA
>CAIMAP010000122.1 GCA_903838995.1 uncultured bacterium
AAGCAAAATGAATATTCGATTAACTCTTTTTACACTATTGTTGAGTTTAATATCTACCCTTACTTATTCACAAGTTGGTATAGGTACCAATACACCACACAGCAGCTCCATAGTTGATGTTTCGGCTAGCAATAAAGCATTATTATTGCCTAGATTAACATCTGAGCAACGTGCGGGTATCTCCAGCCCAGCAAATGGTTTGGTGATTTTTTGTACCAATTGTGGTACCAATGGCGAAATTCAAGTATACAGCACCAATGCATGGAAAAATGTGCTGGGTAATAACACAACTACCTCTTTAGCTACGCTTGTTACCGATGCAGCCTCAAACATTTCTTATACAACTGCAACATCAGGTGGAAATATCACCTACAGTGAAACTTCTGTTACGGCAAAAGGTGTTTGTTGGAGTACCAGTCAAAATCCTACAACATCGAATTCCAAAACTACTGATGGAACAGGTACTGGTTCATTTACGAGTTCTATTACTGGTTTAGCAGCTAATACTACGTATTATGTTAGAGCATATGCCACAAATACAGCCGGTACGAGCTATGGTTCAGAAGTTACTTTTACATCGCCCCGGAACAGTTCCAGGCTTTGATGATAATATGCAAGATGTACCCGTAGATGGTGGCATCTCAGTTTTATTGGGCGCAGGTTTAGCTTATGGCGCTGCGAGATTGAGAAAGAAAAAAGAAGATACTGATTTGTTTATTTAAGCAATCAGAAAATCATACGCAAACACAAATTCATACACAAACAAAAAAGGCTCGGAAAATTCCGAGCCTTTTTTGTTTAATGCTTATTGAATAAATTATTTTACTGCGTGTACAATCGCTTTAAAAGCTTCTGGATTGTTCATTGCTAAATCTGCTAATGTCTTACGATTTAAATCAATGTTTTTTGCGTGTAATTTACCCATAAATACAGAGTATGACATTCCATGTAAACGCGTACCAGCATTGATACGTTGAATCCATAAACCTCTAAATTCTCTTTTCTTTACTTTTCTATCACGATATGCATATTGCATACCTTTCTCTAAAGTGTTTTTAGCAATTGTAAAAACTTTACTTCTTGAGCCCCAAAAGCCTCTTGCAGCTTTTAGTACTTTTTTTCTTCTGCGGCGGGCCGCTACTACGTTAACCGATCTAGGCATTTTTTTACGTTTTTTGGTTTCGGCGTCTTTCGAACTTAATACCGGGTACCTGGTTAAAAATTAATTAATTATTCGTCTTTCCGAATGTCTGGTAATTACTTACCCATGCAAAGCATTCTTTCAACATTGCCTCTATCTGCATCTGTTACATAAACAGTTCCAGTTAAACCACGCTTTTGTTTCGTAGTTTTCTTGGTTAAGATGTGACGTTTGAAAGCGCTTTTTCTTGCAATTTTACCTGTTCCAGTGAGCTTAAAACGCTTCTTAGCACTGGAATTAGTTTTCATTTTTGGCATCGCTTTATTTATTTAGTTGTTTGTTATTTTTTAGCTTTTGGAGCAATAGAAATAAACATTCTTTTACCCTCTAATTTTGGCAATTGTTCTACTTTTCCAACATCTTCTAGCGCTTGGGCAAATCTTAATAATAAAATTTCGCCTTGCTCTTTGTATACAATTGCTCTTCCTTTAAAATGTACAAAAGCTCTCACTTTTGAACCTTCTGTTAAGAAATTAGTCGCGTGTTTTAATTTAAACTCGAAATCGTGGTCATCGGTGTTTGGTCCGAATCTAATTTCTTTAATGACAGTTTTAGCTGCCTTCGCTTTAATCTCTTTTGTTTTTTTCTTTTGTTCGTAAACGAACTTATTATAATCAATTATTTTACAAACAGGTGGTACAGCATTAGGCGAAATTTCTACCAAATCTAATCCCTGTTCTTCAGCAATAGCTAATGCTTCAGAGATTTTGTAGATTCCGGGTTCTATTCCTTCGGCAACTAAACGAACTTCCGTTACACGAATTAATTCGTTGATTTTGTGTTCTGCCTCTTTTTTTCTACTATTCCTAAAATCTGGTCTAGGTCTGGGTTTATGAAAACTCTGTGCTATTGGGATATCCTCCTATTTTGTTATTAAATTGTTATTTCTTTTTTAATTAGTTCGGCAAAGGCCTCCATACTCATCGCTCCTAAATCACCTTCTCCATGCTTTCTAACCGACACTAAGCCATCTTCAGATTCCTTTTCGCCTACAATTAGCATAAATGGAATTTTTTTGACTTCTGCGTCTCTGATTTTCTTCCCAATCTTCTCATCTCGGTTGTCAATCAGCCCGCGAATATCGTAATTATTTAGTGAATTTGAAATATTTTTTGCGTAATCGGCATATTTTTCGCTAATCGGCAAGATAATATATTGATCTGGGCTTAACCATAATGGAAAATTACCCGCACAATGTTCTATCAAAACAGCCACAAAACGCTCTAAAGAGCCAAATGGAGCCCTATGAATCATAACAGGACGGTGTTTTTGGTTATCACTGCCGGTATATTCTAATTCAAATCTTTCGGGTAAATTATAATCAACTTGAATGGTTCCTAATTGCCATTTTCTACCAATCGCATCTTTGACCATAAAATCGAGTTTAGGGCCGTAAAATGCCGCTTCTCCAAGTTCTACGACTGTTTTTAATCCTTTTTCTGCTGCAGCTTCAATAATTGATTGTTCTGCTAATTGCCAGTTTTCATCAGAACCAATGTATTTAGACTTGTTTTCTGGATCTCTTAAGGAAATTTGGGCGGTATAGTTCTCAAAACCTAATGCACCAAAAACATATAAAACCAAATCGATTACCTTTTTAAATTCTTCTTTTACTTGATCTGGGCGACAGAATAAATGCGCATCGTCTTGTGTAAAGCCACGCACCCTAGTAAGCCCGTGAAGCTCTCCACTTTGTTCGTAGCGATAAACTGTTCCAAACTCAGCATAACGAACGGGTAAGTCTTTATATGACCTTGGTTTTGTTTTGTAAATTTCGCAGTGATGTGGGCAATTCATTGGTTTCAAGAAAAACTCCTCTCCTTCTTGAGGCGTTTTAATGGGTTGAAAAGAATCAGCTCCATATTTTTCGTAATGACCAGAGGTAACATATAAATTTTTATGCCCTATGTGTGGCGTTATTACTGGCTCGTAGCCTGCTTTAATTTGTGCTTTTTGTAAAAACTGAGTGAGTCTTTCTCTCAACATCGCTCCTTTAGGCAACCATAATGGTAAACCCATGCCTACTTTTTCAGAGAAAGCAAAAAGTTCTAATTCTTTTCCTAATTTTCTGTGGTCTCTTTTTTTCGCTTCTTCTAAGAGTTCGAGGTAAGCTGTTAATTCTGAAAGTTTAGGAAAAGTAACTGCATATATTCGAGTTAATTGTTTGTTTTTTTCGTTGCCTCTCCAATAAGCTCCAGCCACACTCATTAGCTTTACCGCCTTTACAAATCCAGTGTTTGGAATATGTGGGCCTCTGCATAAATCAGTAAAATTACCTTGTTCGTAAAAAGTAATTTGACCATCAGTTAAGCTTTCTAATAAATCTAATTTATACTCATCTCCTTTGGCTTGGAAATAATTAATGGCATCTGCTTTGCTAATTTCTTTTCGAATAAATTCGGATTTAGCTTTCGCCAATTCCATTATTTTTTCTTCAATTTTTTTGAATTCTTCGGAAGAAAATTCGCGATCGCCAAAATCAACATCGTAATAAAAACCGGTTTCTATAGCAGGTCCAATTCCAAATTTTGTGCCTGGATACAATGCTTCTAGGGCTTCTGCCATTAAGTGAGCAGAAGAATGCCAAAAAGTAGACTTGCCTTTATCGTCATTCCAGGTTAATAATTTTAAATTTACATCTGTTTGAATAGCTCTACTCGCGTCCCAAACTTCTCCATTGATTTCTGCCGCAAGAACATTACGCGCTAAACCTTCACTAATACTCAATGCAACCTGATAGGCAGTTATTCCTTTTTCATATGATCTTTGCGATCCATCAGGTAATGTAATATTTATCATTTTTATTTTTTTATTGATTGCTTAGCACTTCGAACCCTTTCGAGTCCTTGCGCTGCTAATGTATAATTTTCTTTTAAACTCAATGCGTATTCGAAATCTGCTATTGCCGCGTCATCATTAGATTTGGCTTCGTTACAAAGTCCACGCATATAGAATGCTTCGGCATATTTTGGATTATTTTCGATGGCTTTATTAAAGTTTGCCGCTGCAATTTCTATTACCCTTAAATTATAATGTAAAATACCTAAATTATAAAAAGCGGCTGCATTGTGTTTGTCAATTTCCACCACTTTGGTATAATCCTGAATGGCTTTATCAAACTCCGAAACTAACTGATAATAATAAGCCCTACCATAAAATGCTTCGGTTTTTGTTGGATCTACTTTAATAGCAGAAGTAAAATAATCTACTGCCATTTTATTTCTAGCAGGAATAGCCAGCAAACCCAATTGCATATAGGCTTTGTAATTATCTGGATCTTGTTCTATGGCTGTTTGAAAATTAGCATTTGCTGCAACGGTATCTTCTTTTTCTTTATAAATCATTCCCTTCCAAAAATAACCATCGCTATAATATTTATTGATTCTTAAGCCATTGTTGATTTGCTTAAATGCCAAATCGTATTTTTTAGCTAAGAAAAATAATTCACCCAATTTAACATAGGTCATGTAACTAGATTTATTAATGGATAAGGCTTTTTCTAAAGCCTGCTTAGCTTGTGCAGGCTCACCTTTCATTAAATGGTAATCTGCTAAACTATTGTATAAAGGCATATAAGTAGAATCGATCGCGAATCCTTTAATTAAATCTTCGTATGCTGCGTCGATGTTTTGATGCCTAACTAAATAGGCCGCACGAGCAGCATATACAGATGGATCTCCTGATCTACTTTTAACTTTTTCGTTTAATTCAATTAATTCTTTAGGAATTTGGTCACCAGAAATGATGGCAGAATCTTTAACAACAGAAGTGTTGTTACTTGCCTTATCTGATTTTGGAGCAGCATTACAAGCAAATAAGATAGAAATGATTAAAAAAGAAAGTAAAAAATTCTTCATGGCGCTAATTTAGCAAAAAAGGCCCTAATTTGAAAGGCAGGTAGCCAAAACATCCACAATATGGATCGTTTTTATCGATAAGTTGTTTTTATCGATATAAGCTTGCATATGCATTAAACAAGAAATGTCGGTAGAAACAATGTACTCGGCTCCTGTTTTAATTGCATTGAGCACCTTTTGCTCTGCCATGGCGGTTGAAATGGCTTCGAATTTAACGGCAAATGTACCGCCAAATCCACAACAAGTTTCGCAATCATCTACTTCAATTAATTCAAGACCCTGTACATTTTTTAATAATGTGCGAGGGCTTTCCTTAATACCACATTCTCTGAGCGCACCACAAGCATCGTGATAAGTAACTTTATGAGGAAAACGAGCACCTATATTTTCGACTTTTAATACATTGATGATAAAGTCTGTTAATTCAAAAATATTTTGCTGAATGCTCCTGCATTTATTGTGGGAAGCCGAATTGGTAAATAATTCGGAATAGCTTGATTTTACCATGCCTACGCATGATCCAGACGGACTTACGATATACATCGAATCAGGAAAATCATTAATGAATTTTTGTGCCACCACTTTTGCTTCGTCCCAAAAACCAGCATTAAAAGCGGGTTGCGCACAACAAGTTTGGTTATCGTTATATTCAACCTTACAACCTAATTTTTCTAAAATAGAAAAGGTATGTTGGGCTGTTTGAGGAAATAATTGATCAATAAAACAAGGAATAAATAGGGACACTTTCATTGCAACAAAAATAGCATTTGTTTCTTATCCCTTGGTAATTTGTTTACGATATTTAACTAAAATAACTAGCCCAACGGTAAAAAATCCAACTAATGAAAAGATTGAATTTCGCATAGAGCCAGTTAATTCTTCGATTATACCATAGGAGGCGGTGCCTAAAACGATGGCTATTTTTTCGGTGGTATCGTAAAAACTAAAATAAGAAGTGGTATCGGAAGTATCGGGTAAAAGCTTTGAATAAGTAGACCTAGAAAGTGATTGTATACCGCCCATAATCATACCAACGCAAAATGCTAAAGCATAAAATTGATTAGATGTTTGAATATTGTATGCAAAAACACAGATCACTATCCAACAACAAATAGCTCCAATTATGGCATTGATATTTCCTATTCTTTTAGATAAAAAAGCAAATAAGTAAGCACCGGCAATGGCTACAAATTGAATAATTAAAATAGTGGTAATTAATTGCCCAGATGCTAAATGCAATACTTTACTTCCAAATAAAGCGGCTACATACATGACAGACTGCACACCCATATTGTAAAAGAAGAAAGAAAATAAAAATAATTTTAAGCGTTTGATTGCTTTTAGTTCTTTCCAAACATTTGCTAATTCGCGGTAACCTTTGCTTAATATATTCCAGTTGATTATAATTTTATGTTTGTTTTTGGGTAAATAATGAAAAGTATATTGCGCAAAACCAAACCACCAAAGCCCAACGGTTAAAAAAGAAATGCGAGCGGGTAAACTAGAACCTTTTTCGATACCAAAAATTGTTGGATTAAGAATTACAATCAGGTTTAAAATTAATAAGATTGAACTGCCTATATAGCCATATGCAAAGCCCTTTGCGCTTACTTTGTCTTGTTCTTCTTCGGTAGCAATTTCGGGTAAATAAGAATTATAAAACACCAAACTTCCAGCCCAACCAATGGTACCAATCATAAAAGCAATTACTCCAAATTCTATATTACTGCTATCAAAAAAATACAAAGCAGAACAACTAATGGATCCGATCAAACAAAACACTTGCAAGAATCTTTTTTTAGTGCCGTTATAATCTGCAATGCCCGATAAAATTGGAGATAACAAAGCGATAATTAAAAATGAACAAGAAATGGCATAAGAGTACAAAGCAGAATTTAAGAAATCCATGCCAAAAACACTCACCCTATTGGTTCCGCCATTACTGGTTACCGCAGTCCAATAAATTGGAAAAATTGTGGAGGTAATGGTTAAATTATATACAGAATTAGCCCAATCGTAAAATGCCCAAGCATTAATTACTTTTTTCTTCTGGGCCAGTGGCATGTTATCGGTAAACCTATCTATCATTTTTAAACTATATATTTACAAAGGAATCATTATTTTTGAAATTACAAAAAATTGCATGAAAACCCTACATAAGTACACTATAACAACTTTTATTTTGGGCATTGGGTTCCTACTACATCAATTCATTCAAAAAATTCAAGGTTATAACTTAGCACTAATAGATAGTTATTTTGATGCATTGCTATGTATTCCATTTGTATTATACCTCATTGGCCTAACCGAATATTTAATTTTCCATAAGCCAATAAAAGCATATTCTTTACAAACCGTTATATGTACAACACTATTTTTTATTGTTGTTTTTGAATGGCTAGCTCCAGTTTATCTTCAGATAGGCATATCAGATTATATAGATATTTTGTTGTATTTGATTGGTGCTGTTTTATACCTTTATATTAATCATTATTTTATTTTTAAAGATGCAAAACAGAACAATTAAATGTTGGAATTGTGGCACTTGGAATACCATAGATGGACCCATCATTCAAAAGTGTGAGGCTTGTCAGCAATTTCTTGAAAAAAACAGCATAGCATTAAATCAAACAATAAATCAAACAATAAATCAAACAATAAATCAAACAATAAATCAAACAATAAATCAAACAATAAATCAAA
>CAIMAP010000123.1 GCA_903838995.1 uncultured bacterium
AAAAAAATATTTTAACTAAAAAATCGGCTTAAATGATTGATAAATAAACTTTATCGTTTTTTTTTGAAATTATCTCTCGAGCCGGCTTGTCAAATTCCAAATTTTCCTGTATTTTTGTTGTCTAATTAAATCAATTGTTTAACCGCTAAAATATAATTCAAGAAATGTATTTAAGTACTGAAAAGAAGAAAGAAATCTTCGGGTCATTCGGAAAGAGTGAAGCTGATACAGGGTCAGCAGAAGGGCAAATCGCCTTATTTACACACAGAATCAGTCATTTGACTGGTCATTTGAAGAAAAATCGTAAGGACTTTTCTACACAATTATCACTTACTAAATTAGTTGGTAAGCGCAGGGCTTTATTAAACTACTTAATGAAGAAAGACATTACCCGTTACCGTGCAATTGTGAAGAAATTAGAATTAAGAAAATAATTTTTCATGTTTTATGTTTTAAGAGCCGTCTCTGGATTTTTCCAGAACGGCTTTTTTCGTTTCTAATTGCCTCTATCATTGAGTGGTATTATCATTTTATTATGTACCTTTGCTCCGTTTAAAAATAATATATATATGTCGAAAATTGGAATTACCCATGAGTTTGAAATGGGAGATGGAAAAAAGATTTCCATCGAAACAGGAAAATTAGCTAAACAAGCCGATGGATCTGTTGTTGTAAAAATGGGAGATACGATGCTCCTAGCTACGGTTGTTTCTTCACAAGATGCAAAAGAAGGTTCAGATTTCTTGCCTTTATCAGTAGATTACCAAGAAAAATATGCTTCAACAGGTAGAATCCCTGGAGGCTTTCTTAAAAGAGAATCAAGATTGTCAGATTACGAAATTTTAATCAGTAGATTAATTGACCGTGCCCTTAGACCCATGTTCCCAGAAGATTACCATGCTGATACGCAAGTAATGGTTTCATTAATTTCTGCGGATAAAAATATCATGCCAGATGCATTAGCTGCTTTAGCGGCATCGGCAGCCTTAACCATTAGTGATATTCCTTTTAATGGTCCAATCTCAGAAGTGAGAGTGGCAAGAATTGATGGTAAATTAATCGTCAATCCATTAATTTCTGAATTAGCCAATGCAGATATCGAATTAATTGTAGCAGGTAATGCACAAGATATTTGTATGGTGGAAGGTGAAATGAATGAAGTATCGGAAGATGAAATGGCGGAAGCTATTCGTTTTGCTCACGCAGCTATTAAAATCCAAGTGCAAGCGCAATTAGATTTATTAGCTAAAGTAGGTGCAAAAACAAAAAGAACTTATAAGCACGAACCAGAAGCAAACCCAGCTTTAGAAAGTCAAATTAAAGCTTTTGCTTACGACAGAATTTATGCAGTTGCTAAATCTGCTTTAGGTAAAGATGAGCGTTCGGTTGCTTTCAAAGCAATTCGTAAAGAGTTTGAAGCAACCGTTGCAGAGCAAATGAGCGATTCGAGTTATGTGTATTTATTGAAAAAATATTACCACGATATCGAAAAAGAAGCCATTCGTGCCATGATCTTAAATGATGCAATTCGTTTAGATGGTAGAACAAATAAACAAATTCGTCCAATTTGGTCTGAAGTTGGTTATTTACCTGCTGCTCACGGTTCGGCAGTATTTACCAGAGGCGAAACACAATCATTAACATCGGTTACCTTAGGGGCAAAAACCGACGAACAAATGATTGATGGTGCGATGTTCTTTGGATATAACAAATTTATGTTGCATTATAATTTCCCAGGTTTTTCTACTGGCGAAGTTCGTCCAAATCGTGGTCCGGGTAGAAGAGAAGTTGGACATGGTAATTTAGCGATGCGTTCTTTAAAGAAAGTATTACCAGGTGACGATATTAACCCTTATGTAATTCGTATTGTTTCTGATATATTAGAATCTAATGGTTCTTCCTCAATGGCTACCGTTTGTGCGGGTACATTGGCTTTGATGGATGCCGGTGTGCAAATTAAAGCACCCGTTTCTGGTATCGCAATGGGATTAATTTCAGATCCTATTACTAAAAAATATGCGATTCTTTCAGACATCTTAGGTGATGAAGATCATTTAGGAGATATGGACTTTAAAGTTACGGGTACTACTAAAGGTATCACGGCTTGTCAAATGGATTTAAAAATTGATGGTCTTTCATACGATATGTTAGCCGAAGCTTTGAATCAAGCAAAAGAAGGCCGTGCGCATATCTTAGGCGAAATGATGAAAACGATAGAAAGTCCTCGCGAAGATTATAAATCACATGCACCTCGTATTGTGCAAATGAGAATTGCGAAAGAATTTATTGGTGCCATTATCGGACCTGGTGGAAAAATCATTCAAGAAATGCAACGCGAAAGTGGTGCAACCATTAGTATCGAAGAAAAAGACAATATGGGTATCGTGCAAATTTATGCCGATAACAAAGATGCCATTGATTCAGTTTACAATAAAATTAAAGGAATTACTGCAACTGCCGAAGTTGGCGAAATTTACGAAGGTAAAGTAAAATCAATTATGCCATTTGGTGCATTTGTTGAAATTATGCCAGGTAAAGACGGTTTATTGCATATTTCTGAGATCGATTGGAAACGCTACGAAACAATGGATGGTGTACTTACCGAAGGTCAAATAGTGAAAGTTAAATTAATTGACATCGATAAGAAAACAGGTAAGATGAAACTTTCTAGAAAAGTTTTAATCCCTAAACCAGAAAAAACAGAAGATCCAAAATCTGAATAATTTTTCAATCAAAAAAAATCCCCGTTAAAATTTAACGGGGATTTTTTTTTGCTATTTTTTTATTTCTTTTCGGGTCTTACATATAAGTTATAACTCCCGCTAACTTTTACATTTACTAATTCTGCCACTTTTTCAGATAACACACTTGGAATTTTAATGTTATGATCTTTACATAGTACGTCAAACTGGCTATTTACAGATACAGTAGTTCCCTTAATAGTAACGGTTCCTGGAATCGTTCTGTCTTTGTCGACCCCATGCATATTGAGTTTGCCTGTTACCGTTACATTGTAAGTACCTTCTTTTTTCCAATCAATGCTTTCGTTTATTTTTCCTATAAACTTAGCATCAGGAAATTTATCACTCTCCATATAATTCTCATTAAAATGTTCTTGCATTAAAGAACTTTTAAACGTAAAAGATTTAACTTGAATCATGATTAAAATATCGTTTTTAGCTGTAGAAATTACCGATGTTGCATTCGCAGTTTTGGCATCGATATCTTCCATAGAAGTGGTAGAAAAAAAACTTACATTCAGTGCTTTAGATTGATAAACTTCTTGTGCAAAAGTTTGAATTCCGATGAATGCAAAACTTAATAATAGGGCAAATTTCTTCATTATATTATAGAATTAGTTGATTTAGAATGCCAATATAGCAAAATTCGCAAAGTTTTTTTCTTACTTTTACTTAAGTAAAACTTCACAAAATGAAACACCTCATCGCACCTTCTATTTTATCGGCAGATTTTGCAAACTTACAATCCGATATCGAAATGATTAATCAATCGGAAGCAGATTGGTTTCATGTAGATGTAATGGACGGGGTATTTGTACCTAATATTTCTTTTGGATTTCCGGTTATTACCGCAATTAAACATCATGCAAAAAAACCCTTAGATGTGCATTTAATGATTGTTGATCCAGATAGGTATTTGCAGCAATTTAAAGATGCAGGAGCCGCTATTTTAACAGTTCATTACGAAGCTTGTACGCATTTACATAGAACCATTGCAGCCATTCACGAATTAGGAATGAAAGCCGGCGTGGCAATCAATCCGCATACCCCAATTTCGGTATTAGAAGATATTTTACCTCAAATAGATTTAGTATGTATTATGAGTGTAAATCCTGGATTTGGAGGTCAAAAGTTTATCGAAAACACTTATCAAAAAATTACTAAACTCAGAACTTTAGCTAAACAATTAAATACCGAAGTGCTGATAGAAATTGACGGCGGGGTGGGGCATCAGAATGCCTTGGCATTGATTAAAGCGGGTGCAGATGTATTAGTTGCAGGAAATGCTGTATTTGGCGCACAAAATCCAATGGAGATGATATCAGAATTGAAAAAAATTCGTTAAGTATTTCATGTTTCCAAAACTCCGCTTAGTATTGTTATTTGTTTGCCTCGCCAATTTGGGGTTTTCGCAACGCAATGCCAATTTATTTGGAACAATCACCGATGAAAAGGGTAAAACCATGCCCTTAGTGAATATTTCAATAGTCGGAACTAATATTGGCACCAAAACCAACGATTTTGGCCATTACGAACTAAAAGTGCCTGCCGATTCCACATTTACTTTGCAGTTTAATTCTTTAGGCTACGAATCTTATAAAATTGAATTAAAGTTAAAACCCGCTGAACAAAAAAAAATCAGTCATCAATTTACACAATCTAGTTTTGCTATTAAGCAAGTTGAAGTAAATAGTGATATAGATAGGCGAGCTGGAATTTCGAAAATAGATGCCAAATTACTTTCTAGTTTACCTTCTGCTTCAGGAAATTTTGAAGCCATTTTAAAAACTTTACCAGGTGTGCAATCCAATAATGAATTGAGTTCGCAGTATAATGTAAGGGGTGGAAATTTCGATGAAAATTTAGTGTATGTAAATGATGTGGAAATTTACCGTCCTTTTTTAGTTCGTTCCGGACAACAAGAGGGCTTGAGTTTCATCAATTCAGACATGGTTAAATCGGTGAGTTTTTCGGCTGGCGGATTTGATGCTAAATATGGTGATAAACTTTCTTCTGTCTTAGACATCACTTATAAAAAACCTGTTTCTTTTGCGGGTAGTGTTTCTGCCGGTTTATTAAATCAATCTATTAACCTAGAAGGAACTAACCGCAATCGTCGCTTATCTTATTTGTTTGGTTACCGAAAAAAATCTACTAAATATGTATTGGGTTCTTTAGATACAGATGGTGATTACCAGCCTAATTTCTCCGACCTGCAAACCTATGTAAACTATAGCCTTTCGACCGATTGGGAACTTTCTTTTATGGGAAATTTCAATAGTAATAATTACATCGTAAAGCCGCAAAGTAGAGAAACCACATTTGGTACTTTCAACGAAGTATTGCGTTTGTCTATCTTTTTTCAAGGTCAAGAAATTGATCAATACCAAAGCACATTGGGCGCTTTAACGGCTACTTATAATCCATCGGATTCTTTGAAAATAAAATTCATTGCTACAAAATATAATTCCTTTGAACAAGAAACTTTTGATATTGAAGGGCAATATATTTTTGATGAAATAGAAAGTAATTTTGGAAAAGAAACCTTTGGCCAAGTGAAAGCTAATAGGGGAGTTGGCGCCTACTTAAATCATGCTAGAAATTTTTTGCGTGCAAATGTGCAATCTATCGAAAACAAAGGGCACTACGTGCATAAGGGAAATTTATTATTATGGG
>CAIMAP010000124.1 GCA_903838995.1 uncultured bacterium
GTAAATAATTTAAAATAGGTTTGCAACCAATATGTAACCGAAACCAATCATTCTATATTGTATATAATTAGAAATTTGAATACATACATTTTACCATTTATAATTTAATTATAAATAATCTATTCTAGAAAAACAAAAACATGGCTGAAAGTAAAGAAAAAGTAATTGGGATAATTGGATCTAAAATTAGAGAAACCAGAATTAACAAAGGTTTAAGTATGGAAAAAGTGGCTCATTTATCTGGCTTATCCTATTCTCAGGTCATTCGCATCGAAAATGCCAAAATCAATACCAGCATCTATCAATTATACTTGATTTCTAATGCCTTAGAAGTAACAATGGGCGAAATCTGTGATATCTAATCCTCCATTCCTATTTGCCAGCTTAACTTATTAAAGCGTTAAAAAGGATGAATGCCTTAATATTTCTTTATATTTGATTAAGCACAGATTTAATCCAATATGTTATGAAAATAAAACAAATTCTATTAGCTACATTTCTTGTTTTGATCAGCTTAATCGCAACCGACAAAGCACAGGCGCAGGCGAAGGTATCAAACACTTCAGATACCAATAAAGTATATGTGATTATTAAAAATGATGGTACTGAATTTATTGGTAGAATTATTTCTTCAGATATGCATGAAGTGATAATGGAAAGCCAAAAATTAGGCGCTATTGCCATTCCAAAACATGAAATCAAAACAATGAAACCACTCCAAACTGGCGACCTTGGAGTAACTGGTAGTTTTATACCCAACGAGCCTTTTGCTACCCGCTATTTTATTACCACCAACGGTTTACCCATTACAAAAGGAGAAAGTTATATAACCTATAATTGGTTTGGCCCCGATATCCAATACGGATTGGCCGACAATTTAGGCGTGGGTGTGATTACTTCTTGGATAGGCTCCCCTATTATTTTCACTTCCAAATATTCTTTCGAAATTGATAAAAATGTAAATGCTGCGGTTGGCTTATTAGCTGGAACAGGAGGCTGGACTAGTAGTTTTGGTTTGGCCATACCGTATGGTGCGTTAACTTTAGGTAACCGTAAATCAAATATTACAGCATCCTTGGGTTATGGATCTATTTGGGGAAATGAGAACAATAGTGGCGGTAGAACCATTGTATCTATTGCAGCAATGCATAAAATCAGTAAGAGTATTAGTTTAGTTTTTGATTCTTTTATATTACCACCAACTAAAACAATTATCGAAAATGGTCAAACCTATCAAAATAATTTTGCTTTGTTTTTACCAGGTTTCCGATTTCAAACATCCGAAACTGGTGCCTTTCAATTCGGTTTTGCAGGTGCTAGCATTGGCAATGATACATTTGCACTTCCATTTCCTTATGTGCAATGGTTTAGAAAATTTTAAAATAATGTAGCAATAAATGCTAGTGTTGACTAGCATTCAGAAAAATAAAAAAGGCGATTGAAATTCAATCGCCTTTTTTATGAACAAAAATTATAGAAAAATTACAAAGCTTTATAACGGAAATTATAATAACGTTGGGTACTTAACTTAATTGCACTTGTTGCAGTGGTTAATGGTGTTACCCCTCCTTTATAATAATTATTTATTTCCAATTTATACAGCTTGCTGTCTGCTCCTCTAATCATTAACACACGGCCTGGTATTGGCGTAACTAAATTATTAGGACCATCATATATATACCAGCCTTTGTTGCTGCCTGTTTTAATAGCATATACAGGCGCTGCGTCTGTACGAATAGTAGAATCTGCATTAAACGAAATTACATCAGCAAATAAACCCACATGCATGTATGCTCCTCCCATTCCTGGACCTGATGTTCCGGCATTGGTTAAAATTGTCGTTCCTCTGAAAGCCACATCCCAATTGCTGGTTGCGCTATCGGTTAAAGGAACCATTGCGCGATTTTTTAAACTAAAAAAGGTAAAATGACCAGTGCCAACTGGCTGTCCTTGAGCTGAAGTTCCAATAATGGTATCGGCAATTAAATTTTGTACCTCTGTTACATCGTTCAATGTGTAAACTTTATAAGAGCCATTATTGCTGGTATCAATAATTGATTTTGTGTTGTCGGTGCAAGCGTAAAAGCTAGAAGCAACGATGGCCATGGCCATTAAAATTAGATTTTTTTTCATGCTGATTGTTAAATTTATTTTTTATTTTTTTGATTAAACTGAAAAGATAAAGTAGTATAAAAAGTTCTTCCTGCTAGGTTTGGAAGATTAGCCATGTCTATATAATTTCCAATATTATCACAACCAATTTGTGCCCTAAATTGTTTGCTGAATTGTTTACCTGCAGCTATATTTATTTGAGCAAAAGCATTGGCAAATCCATCGTTGCTATTGTATAAACCATTACCATCTTTGTCGCTCACTGCCCATTTACTTCTATAAATAATGCGCAAGTTGGTAAAGAAATTTTCGTTTTCGTAGCTTAATTTAAAATTGGCCATGTGCTTACTTCTATTGGGCAAACCAATGTATTCGTCTAAACGCATAAGCCTTGCAAATCCACTTGCATCGATGGTGTAAACCCTACCCGCTTCAATTTCTTTAACTTGATCTTTATCTGCTGTTAAAAGATATTGATAGCCTGCCGATACAGCAAATTGTGGCGTAATTTTAACACTCATTTGTGATTCGATACCTTGGGTATAGGCATTTTTTAAATTTAAATAACTAAAAATTTGCGCCCCACTTTTGTGGTACGCCACTAATCTGGTATCAATTAAATTCTCGACATCGTTTCTAAAAAAAGATAAATCAAATTGAATTTGTTGATTAGGATTGTATTGCAAACCAAAGTTTATGCCTGTTGCATATTCGGGATGTAATTCTTTGAGTTTATAATAGTCGGATTCGATGCTTAAAATTTGTCCAATATTTTGTAAAAAATCGATTTGTTTTTGCGCCTCTAATGCACCAAATACCGAGTAACCGCCGGCTGCAGTGTTCGTAAAGTTTAAATATAACTGTCTAAAATCGGGCGCTTTAAAACCACGACCAATACTGGCATTGAATTTTAAATGCTCGGTCGCTTTATACATTGCCGCTATTTTTGGCGAAAATGCAGCCGCAAATAATTGATTATTATCGTATCGAAAACCCACAATGATGGTTAATTTTTCGATTGGTTTGATTTCTGTTTGCGCAAATACATAGTTAATATTATTTGTTCTTCTAGCGCTGTTGAGCTCGTATCTATTACTCTTTACGCCTTCTTGCACATAACCAATACCCGTATTAAAACTGATTTGATCATTCAAATAATAATCGGTTTGATTTTCTACTCTTACAAATTGATGATTTAATTGGTCGTCGTAAATACTATTACCCGAGGTATTTAAATTTTGATCGGCATTATAATTAGTAGCGTATAAACGCAGCGTCGATTTAAGTTTATTCGAAAATAAATGAGTAATTACCGGATTCAAATTAAAATCTTTATGGTATTCGTTGCCTTTAGAATAAGTAATAATGCCATTGTTGGTGACTGCAATTTCGTTTTGAATATGCTCATAGGCATACCTTAAGTCGATGTCAATTTTTGTTTTTGCACTTGCTTGATAGCTGGTATGAAATTGATTGGTCAGTCTCCAAATAGGCGCAACTGTTCGTTCTACAGCATATGGTCTAATACTAAAACCATCGGATTGATAGGAATTTAAGAAATGTGAGAAGGTAAATTTGCCTTTTGAAAAAGTAGTATTGCAATTAAAATCTTTGGTATTATAGGTACCATAACGCAAACTAGCTGCTAATTTATTGTTGGGTGTTTGATCGGTAATGATATTGATTACCCCAGCCATGGCCTCCGAACCATATAAAGAAGATGATGGACCCTTTACAATTTCAATTTTTTTGATATTTCCAACGGCCAATCGGTTTAAGTCGAGCACGCCAGAAGTACGGCCCACTAAGGGTTCGCCATTAATCATGATTAAGGTATAATCGGGGTTTAAGCCTTGCATTTGCACTCCGGTGCCAAAACCAGAAGTTAAAAACAAACCAGATTGTTCTTGCAAAATGTCTGAAAGGCGCATAGAGCCTGCTTGTTTGATGCTTTTTTGAGTGATGATTTTGGTAGGAATTGCCACATTACTGAGCTTGCGCTCGGTACGCGTTGCGGTTACAACCGTTTCTTCTTTGATGTTGTATTGCTTTAAATGCGCATGATATGAAGTATCTGCAGCCGTTTGGGCATAAGTAGCTGTGCTACTTGCGAATAATAAAATTACAAAAAAATGGTATTTCAGCCCCTTCATCTGATGCAAATATGCTTGCTTTTAGATGGAGAAATGTCATCGAATTGTCAGAGTAAATTACATGACTTTACTCTGACAAATGAAATCGCTGATTGGCAATTTAGTTGCCTTTGAAATCTGATTAAACCCACCCGAAATTTCGGAGAAATTTCGGTAGCCACGTGCTTGTAACATACTGGCTGCAATCATGCTGCGGTAGCCGCCTGCACAATGCATAAAGAAATGTTCGTTTGGATTGATGTCTTTAATCCAGTCGTTGAGGTA
>CAIMAP010000125.1 GCA_903838995.1 uncultured bacterium
CCTTTTAATGCGTTGTAAAAAATCGGCTTGCGTAATGTTTAAATTAATATCTTGCTTGGTATTTTTTTCGGCAAACAAAATAAAATAAATGGCTTTCCAATTTATTTTACGATGAATTTTTTCTAATCGATCGTATTGATCAAAGGGGTCGTCTATTTTTAAACTACGAACCGCCATTTTATTTTTTACATCTTTAAAATCGGCTTTTAATAAACTACCCAAAACAGATTTGATAAATCGACTATTACTTTTGCCTTTGGTTCTAAATACTTGATCGATGTCGATGGTACAGGCTACCTGAAAATGATTTTCTCTAAAGGAAAGCGTTGGAAATATTTTTTTTAATTCGCTGGCAAATGCAAAAGACCATTCGTCTATTAAAGGTTGTTGCAAAAATCCAGCGCGATAAGCCAAAGAGTTTTCGGCTGCAAATCGTCCATGCGCATCGGTTTGATTAGGTAAATATTCTTCGTACCTGCTCAACAAATAAAATGCGGCTGCAAAAATATCGAAATGCCAATCGCTGTTATTGCTTGGAAAAAAGTAAGGCAAAGCCTGGTCGTTATTTACATCAATATCTTGCGTTCGAATGTCTGTTTCGGACAGCAAGCCATGGGGCATGATATAAAATTCTGTGAATTGGCTGCGTTGCTCGCTATAATTCAATAACTGATCTTGAGCTGGATCAAATTCGGATAAATGGCTAATATGCTTAAAATCAATACCCAATACCGTTTCGAGCAAGAATTTCGAAATGTAGGCAAAGCGCGCACTGGGTATGTTAGAATATATTTTTAGCATGTTTATACAAGCAATTGTAGCGCTAAGATATTGAAAATCACAAAATCAATTTTGTACATTTGGAAAGTTCAATTCAAAACGCAATGGAAAACCAATCATTCTTTAAGAGAAACCAAAACGTATTTCTCGCAATTATCGTCTTTTTCGCAATCAGTTATCTTTATTTCAGCCCTATTTTAGAAGGTAAGGTAATAAAACAAAGTGATGTCGAGAACTTAAAAGGTGGATTTACTGAAATTAGACATTATAAAGAGACTACTGGCAACTATGCATTGTGGAGTAATTCGATGTTTTGCGGAATGCCAACTTACTTAATGTGGTTGGGTTACCCATCAAATATTGCCGGAAAACTAATGGATTGGTACAATTTGATATTACCTAACCCGATTAACACCATATTTTTATACTTAGTTGGTTTCTTTATTTTATTGCGAACCTTAAAAATGAATGTTTGGCTGAGTGTAATGGGCGCGGTAGCCTTTACCTTCTCCTCTTATAACTTTGCCATTATTGCGGCAGGTCATACCAACAAAGCGATTGTAATTGGTTTGTTTGCCCCAACCATTGCGGGTATTATTATGGCCTATCGAAACGAATTATTAAAAGGCGCGACTGTTACGGCATTGGCTTTGGCTTTACAAATAAAAGCGAATCACTACCAAATGAGTTATTACTTAGCCATGGCCATTGGTATTTATGTAATTGTACAATTTATTTATGCGATAAAAGATAAAACGATTGCTAATTTCTTTAAATCATCGGCTGTATTAGCTGGCGCTGCTGCCTTAGCAATTGCCGTAAATATTACGCCGCTATTATTAACTGAAGAATACGCTAAAGAATCTATTAGAGGAAAATCGGAATTAACACTCGATCCGAAAGCAAGCAAAGATGGATTGAGCGAAGAATATGCTTTTGAATATAGCTATGGTGTAGGCGAATCTTTTACCTTATTGATTCCTAATTTTAATGGCGGTGCTTCTGCGGGTGCATTGTCTAAAAATTCAGAAACTTATAAATTTTTACAAGACAGAAATGTACCGAACGCTAACCAAATTATTAAGCAGTTGCCTTTATATTGGGGCGATCAAGCCTTTACCGCGGGGCCGATATATTTTGGCGCAATCGTATTGTTCTTATTTATTTTAGGATTTTTTATTGTACAACGAAAAGAAAAATGGTGGATTTTAGCAACGGTTGTGTTAACCTTGGCTTTATCTTGGGGTAAAAACTTTTTATTCCTTTCGGATTTCTTCTTTAATCATTTCCCCTATTACAATAAATTTAGAGCGGTGTCCTCTATTTTAACGGTGACCAGTTTATTGGTTCCTTTAATGGCGGCATTTGCAGTCGAAGAAATTATCAATACGAAAGAAAACTCAAAAGTATTATTGAAAAAAGTACGCAATGCATTTTTTGTAGTGGGTGGCTTGGCGCTCCTATTTGCAGTGATGCCTGGCTTAGCGGGTAGTTTTATCAATGAGACCAGAGACAAAGCTTCTTTCGGCGAATCTTACGAACAATTAATTAATGCCATTAGTGCCGACCGCGAAAGTTTATTGCGCATGGATGCACTAAGATCTTTTGCATTTATTTTAATTGGCGCCGGATTACTCTACGCATTTATAGCTAAGAAAATAAAAAGCAATTACTTATTAATTGGTTTGGCTTTAACCATTACCATTGATATGTGGGCAGTAGATAAAAGATATTTGAATAATGACAACTTTGGTAAAAAAGTAAAAAACTTAGACAACGAGGTGCCACCAAATGCAGTAGATCAGGAGATCATGAAAGATCCTGCCATGTATTACCGCGTGTATAATTTAACCGTAAATCCATTTACCGATGGAAATACTTCGCGCTATCATAAATCAATTGGTGGTTACCATGCAGCAAAATTAAAACGCTACCAAGAATTAATTGAAAATCAAATTTCGAAAGGCAATATGAATGTATTGAGTATGTTGAATACTAAATATTTTATTACTGCACCGCAAGGTAGCAATCAAGCAATCCCTCAAACAAACCCGATGGCTTGTGGTAATGCATGGTTTATTAATGATATAAAATATGTTGCTGGTGCGGATTCTGAAATGTTAGCTTTAACTAATTTTGATCCAAAACAAACCGTATTTATCGATCAAAGATTTAAAGAACGCGTAGGTGCAATTAATTTGAAAAAAGATAGTACGGCCAATATTGCTTTAACTTATTATAGCCCCGATACCTTAAACTATACCAGTAATACGGCTGCAGAAAGCTTTGCCGTATTCTCGGAAATATATTATGAGAAAGGCTGGAATGCTTATGTAGACGGACAAAAGACAGATCATATAAGAGTAAACTATGTATTACGTGGTATGAAAATACCAGCAGGTAAACACGAAGTTTCTTTTAGATTTGAACCCGCAAATTATTTCTTAGGCGAAAAAATTGCAGGCGTAAGTTCTATCTTATTGCTTTTATTAGTTGCTGGTAATTTATTTATGGCTTACAAAAAAAATACAATAAACGCTTAATGATACGCATCGATATAATTGCGGGCGCACGCCCAAACTTCATGAAGATTGCACCCATTATTTCGGCAATTGAATTAGAAAAACAAAAAGGCACTGCCATTGATTTTCGTTTGATTCATACGGGTCAACATTACGATCAAAAAATGAGTGGTGATTTTTTTGAACAGTTAGGAATTCCTGCACCGCATGTTAATTTAGAAGTTGGTTCGGGCACACAAGCCGAACAAACTGCTAAAATTATGATGGGCTACGAAGCTTTGCTTTTAGCATCTCCAAGTAATTTATGTTTAGTGGTAGGCGATGTAACCTCGACGATGGCTTGCGCCATTGCTGCTAAAAAATTAAACATAGATGTGGCCCATGTCGAAGCAGGCATTCGTTCTGGCGACCGCAGCATGCCCGAAGAAATAAATAGAATGGTAACAGATTCGATTACCGATTACTTTTTTACTACTTCGGAAGTAGCCAATACAAATTTAAAAAATGCAGGTGTGGCAGATAGCAGTGTATTTTTTGTGGGTAATACCATGATTGATACTTTGCTAAAACAAATGCCGAATTTTAAACAACCTGATTTTTGGGAGGAAGCAAAATTAACCGCACAAAATTATTTTGTATTGACTTTGCACCGCCCATCGAATGTAGATGCCGATACGCAATTACAACAATTATTGTCCGAAATTATGCAACATACGCAAGGACATAAAGTGGTATTTCCGGTGCATCCGCGCACCGCAAAAATGTTGGCTCAATTAAATATGAATTTCGAAAATTTATATTTAATTGAGCCAATGAGCTATTTAGCCTTTAACTATTTAGTGAAACATGCAAAGGCCGTAATTACCGAC
>CAIMAP010000126.1 GCA_903838995.1 uncultured bacterium
CAGCTAAAGGTTGATAAAACATCAAGTACATGGGCTAAAAATATATTTGATTTAAATGGAAAAGATGAATTACATTTTCAATCCGAAAAATCGGAAGTATTAAATAATACGGCCTATCATCATTATACCTTTCAACAATATTATGCGCAAACACCTGTGGAGTTTGCAATCATCAAAGTGCACGAAAAAGCAGGAGAAATTGAAATTATTAATGGTGATTTTCATGCAGGCATTTTGCCAATCAATACGCCTAATATTTCTTCTGAACAAGCTTTGAATATTTCAAAATCTTTAATGCCTGCAAAATATTATAAATGGGAAATGAATAATTTAGGACAGCAAAAGCAAGCTAATCATGCATTTGAGCCAAATACCCATTTAGTACTATTGCCTTTGCAAGTAGATGGCGTAACACAATTTTACTATGCGTATAAATCAACCATATATACCGAAATGCCATTGGCCATTGCGGATATTTACATTGATGCAAATACTGGACAGCAATTAAAATTAATCAATAAATTATGTACTGCAAATAGTAAAGGTACGGCCGTAACTAAATACACTGGCACCAAAACTATTACAACCGATAGTCTTTCGGCAGTGCAGTTTGAACTTTCACAAACAAATCGTGGAAATTCGGGTACTAATATTAAAACCTATAATTGTCAAAAACAATTTGAAAATAATGCCATTGCATTTACAGATTCAGATAACTATTGGAATAATTTTAATGCCAATTTAAATGAAGCCGCAACCGATGCTTATTATGGCGCTGAACAAACATTCGATTTCTATAAAAATATTCATAATAGAAATAGTATCGATGATAATGGAAAATCAATGGAAATGTATTTGCATTATGACCTTAATTATTTCAATGCATTTTGGAACGGAAGTTATACGGTTTTTGGAGATGGCAATGGTCAGCCCTTAACCTATATAGATGTTGTGGGTCACGAGTTTAGTCATGGTGTGACAGAATTTAGCGCTGGTTTAATTTATGAAAGTGAATCGGGAGCGCTGAATGAGTCGTTTTCCGATATTTTCGGATCAGCAATAGAAATTTATGCCTTAGACTCTAATGCTAGTTGGAAAATTGGCAGAGGGAATTTTTCATTGCGAGATATGTCAAATCCAAATGCATTTCAAAATCCGGATACTTATGGTGGATTAAATTGGACTAATACCAAAAACTGTATCCCTAGTGGTGGTAACGATCAATGTGGTGTACACAATAACTCTGGTGTACAAAACTATTGGTATTATTTATTATCCGATGGTGCTGCTGGTAAAAATGATATTGGAAATACGTTTGATGTAAAGGGTATAGGTTACCTTAAAGCGAGTAAAATAGCCTATAGAAATTTAACTAATTATTTGAGCCCATCTTCAGATTATAACGATGCAAGAAAGGGTGCAATTCAATCTGCCATTGATTTATACGGCTTTGGTTCGCCAGAATATATTGCAACAACAGATGCATGGTATGCCGTTGGGGTAGGTAAAAAATATACAGCAATTCCAACACCCGATTTTTACATTGAGAAATTAGTATGTGATTTAAATACTGATATGCAGTTTGTAAATACTACAGGAACTGCAACTAGTTACCTATGGGATTTTGGAGATGCTCAAACAAGTGTGGCTGAAAATCCGATGCATGCTTATACAAAAAGCGGAAAGTATACGGTTACTTTAATTGCTAGCAATCCAAATGGTGCTGATACTTTAGTAAAAAATAATTATGTTGAAGTGTATACAAATCAGACTAAAGCAACTAGCTGTGCTGGTGTTGTGGCCGATCCATTGAGTAATAATTCTATATACAATGTGAGTTTAGCTGATTTAAATAATAGTTCATCGAATGCTGTAATCGAAGGTGGTTACGTAGATTTTACATGTAAAAGAGCCATTGTCGAAGCGGGTAAAACCTATCCAATGACCATTACCACTAATTCAGCTGGATCTGTATTTACCAGGGTATTTATTGATTTTAATAATGATGCCGCATTCGATACCAGCGAAGAAGTTTTTAAAACAGATTTAACAGTTAAAACGCATGAAGGGAATATTACCATTCCAATTAATGCGATATTAAACACACCGCTTCGCATGCGCATTCGATCGGGCAGGGCATCGGGTAATATTCCGAGCGACCCATGTGGAACCATTAAATTTGGCCAAATAGAAGATTATTCAATCGTGATTAAGCCAGCAACAGGAATTGCAATGCAACATTTTCAAACTATATCTGCCTATCCAAACCCGGCTACTGAAGTCTTAAACATTGCTAATCCATTGGCTTTGCAAGCTTCTTGTACTTTGATAGATTTATTTGGTAAAGTGGTTTTTGAAGGAGCACTTTCGAGCGAATTAACACAAATTCCTACAACAAATTTTGCAGCGGGTGTTTATTTTTTAAAGATTGCAAACAATACAGGTTCACAACATATCAAAATTGTATTGAAATAAATGTGGCAAGTTTGGCTGTTTGTACAGGAGGGATTTTTTCATATAGTATCTCTTGATAGTCTAGATCATTTGCTTTTTTTACTGGCATTGGTTGCTATATATACTATAAAAGATTGGAAAAAATTATTGATAATGGCTACTGCCTTTACCATTGCTCATGCCATTGCTTTGATGTGCAGTATTTTTAATTTGCTGCTAATTCCAAACGAAATAATAGAATGGTTAATCGCATTGACCATATTTTATACATGTATAGAGAACTTGTTTTTGCCAAACTTTAAAAGTGCCAAAGTATATAGTGTAGGGGTTTTCGGCTTTATTCATGGCATTGGATTTTCGCAAGTATTGCGGAGCCTTTTTACCCGAATGAATTATAATCCTTGGCAAACTTTATTGCCATTTAACCTTGGAGTAGAGTTGGGGCAATTGTTGGTATTGGCTTTATTTTTATTGATAATTACATTCAGTACTAAAATTGAAATTTTAAGACCTAAATTACGTAATCAACTCATTTCTATTCCAGTGGCAATGATGTCCTTTTATTGGTTAATACAAAGAAATATTTTTTAATAGATCAAATTTTTATGAAAATTAAATTACTGAATTGCTTGTTTTTTGGAATCTTCATTCCATTTCAATTATTGGCTCAGAACAATTATGACAAGAGCAAATTTCATCAATTAGAAGATTGGTGGCCAACTGCAAATGAATATAGAAATGGCGCAGGTGCACCAGGTCATGCTTATTGGCAGCAAAAAGTGGATTATGTAATTGACGTAAATTTGAATGATGAAAAACAAGAGTTAAGCGGTTTCGAAAAGGTTACTTATACGAACCATTCGCCAGACGCGCTTGGCTATTTGTGGTTGCAATTAGATCAAAATATTTTCGATCCCAATTCTATGACTTATTTGACAGAAACTAAAGATCAAATGAGTAATATGAGTTTTGATGGAATGAAATATATTTTCAGAAATGAGTTTGAAGGTGGATATAAAATCCTATCCTTAAAAGATAATCAGGGGAATAATTTAAAATACACCATTGTCAATACTATGATGCGTATTGATTTAGCTAGTCCATTACAAAAAGGCGAAAAGTTTGTATTCCAATTAAAATGGAATAATAAAATCAACAATACTAAATTTAATGGTGGTCGAGGCGGTTGCGAGTATTTTCCAGAAGATAAAAATTACCTCTACGAAATGGCGCAATGGTTTCCGCGCTTATGTGTATACGACGATGTAGATGGTTGGCAGCATAAACAATATTTAGGTACTGGCGAGTTTGCTTTAGAATTTGGAGATTACAAAGTTTCCATAACTGTGCCAGCAGATCATGTTGTTGCGGCAACAGGTGTATTACAAAATGCTTCGCAAGTACTTAGTCCATTGCAATTGAGCAGATTCAATGCAGCTAAAAATGCCAAAGAACCAATCTTAGTTATTACACCAGCCGAGGCGCTTAAAAACGAATCAAGCAAAGAAACAAAAACAAAAACTTGGATTTTTGAAGCAGAAAATGTGCGTGATTTTGCATGGGCTAGTTCTCGTAAATTTATTTGGGATGCGATGGGGGTTACAGTAGGTAAAAATAAAATTATGGCTATGTCTTATTATCCTAAAGAAGGCAACCCATTATGGGAAAAATATTCTACACAAGCCATTGCCCATACCTTATTGGTTTATTCGAGATATACGGTAGACTATACCTATCCTGTTGCCATTTCGGTGAATGGTCCTATTGGTGGAATGGAATATCCGATGATTTGTTTCAATGGTCCAAGACCAGAGAAAGATGGCACTTATAGTGCAAGAACTAAATATGGTTTAGTTTCGGTCATTATACACGAAGTGGGGCACAACTTTTTTCCAATGATTATTAATTCTGACGAACGCCAATGGTCTTGGATGGACGAAGGTTTGAATACTTTTTGTCAATATTTAACGGAACAAGAATGGGAAGAAAAATATCCATCAAGTAGGGGCGAAGCAAGATCTATCATTCCTTATATGTCTAGTGATCAAGCTAGTTTAGAGCCCATCATGACCAATTCTGAATCAATACAACAGTTTGGTAATAATGCATACGGCAAACCTGCAGCGGCCTTAAATATTTTAAGAGAAACCGTAATGGGTAGAACTTTATTTGACGATGCATTTAAAATTTATGCCAATAGATGGGCATACAAACATCCACAACCTGCCGATTTTTTTAGAACCATGGAAGATGCAAGTGGCGTAGATTTGGATTGGTTTTGGAAAGGCTGGTTTTATAGCACTGAGCCATGCGATATTGCATTAAATTCGGTAACAGCTTACACCATTGATTCTCAGAATCCGACTATAGAAAAACCAGCTAAAAAGGCAAAACGTGATGCAACTGATATTTCCATTTCTACTATTCGAAATAAAACAGCCATTAAAAATTATCGATTAAATAATTACCCTTCGCTTTCGGATTTTTATAATAAATACGATGCTTTAGACGTAACCGAAAACGACAAAGATAAATTTAAGAAATATGAGGAATCTTTGTCTGCAGAAGACAAGAAAATGCTTTCGAATAATATGTTTTATTATATACTTGATTTAGAAAATGTGGGGGGCTTAATTATGCCTATAATTATTCAATATGAATTAGCCAATGGACAAAAAGAAATGATAAGAATACCTGCAGAAATTTGGAGAAAAAATAACCAAAAAGTTTCTAAATTAATCATCACAAACCAAGAGGTTAAGCAGTTTGAGTTGGATCCCTTACAAGAAACGGCAGATATCAATCGAAAAAATAATTACTTCCCCTCTAAAATAATCGAATCGCAATTTCAATTATTTAAAGAACAGCAAAAAAATAAAGAGCCGAATATCATGCAGTTAGACAAACAAGGTAAATTATAATTTAATGAACCAATTAAACATTTTTCGTCCAATTCCATTAATACTTTTGCTCTTGCTCCCATTCACATTGCAAGCGCACAAGTTTTATACTTCTGTAACGCAGCTAGATTTTAATCCAAGCGATAAATGTTTTCAGGTTACGATGAATGTTTTTATTGACGATATAGAAGCGGTTTTAACGCATGAAAATACGAAGGTTGTTAAATGGAAACCGGATCAACCCGAATTAAACAATTTATTATTGAAATACTTGTATAAACATTTCAACGTTAAATTAAATCAAAAATCGATTAGTCAATTTCGTTTAATTGGCACTAAAGAGCAAAAAGACTTATTGACCATTTTTTTTGAAATTCCGGTAGAAAAGACCGTTAAAAACATCGAAATAACGGACACGTTTTTAATGGATTTGTTTCCGATTCAGTCCAATTTAGTAAACTTAAATTACGAGGAAAAGAAGCATACTTTTTTATTCCAAAAAGACAAAAGCACGCAGTTTTATTCATTGAAATAATACAATTATAAACTTTGGCATTTACTTTGAAATACTATATATGCCAATCAATAAAGGGCTAATATTGCCCTTTAGACTGACAAAATGACTATTTTATAAATTGCAGCCATGAGCATTTTCGATCCATTTAATATAAATAACCTAGATTCTAACAGTATCAACGACGATACGGAGTTTTTTCCATTGTTATCTTCAGAAGATGAAGAAATCATGAATTCGGAAGAAATGCCTGAAGTTTTGTCAATACTGCCATTGCGTAATACGGTATTATTTCCAGGGGTGGTCATTCCAATTACCGTTGGTCGCGACAAATCAATTAAGCTCATTAAAGATGCTTATAAAGGCAATAAAATAATTGGAGTGGTTGCGCAAAAAGATGCGAACATTGAAGATCCTACATTCGAAGATTTATATAAAGTGGGTACAGTTGCATACATTGTTAAAATGTTGCAAATGCCAGATGGTAATACCACGGTGATCATTCAAGGTAAACGCAAGTTTCATTTAAAAGAGTTAATTCAAGAAAATCCATACATCAAAGCAAATGTGGAAAATTTTCAAGAAAGCACTTATGCTAAAAACAAAGAGTTTGAAGCATTGGTTGCATCTTTAAAAGAATTAGCCATTCAAATTATTCAAATTTCTCCTAATATTCCTTCAGAAGCAGCATTTGCCATTAAGAATATTGAAAGCCCTTCATTCTTAATCAACTTTATTAGTTCTAACATGAACGCAGAATTAGTTGATAAGCAAAAAATGCTAGAACAGTTAAATCTAGTGGTTCGTGGCGAGATGGTTTTAGAACATCTTACCAAAGAGTTACAAATGTTGGAATTAAAAAATCAAATACAATCTAAAGTGCGGGTAGATATTGACCGCCAACAAAGAGAGTATTTTTTGCATCAACAAATGAAGCAAATTCAAGAAGAATTGGGCGGTGATGCACCCGATTTAGAGATTAAAAATTTAAGAGAAAGAGGCGAACAAAAATTATGGAATAAAGAAGTAGCCGACGCTTTTAACAAAGAGTTAGATAAATTACAACGCATGAATCCGGCTGCTGCAGAGTATTCGGTTTTATTGAACTACGCAGAATTATTATTGGAATTACCCTGGAACGAGTTTACCGAAGACCTTTTCGATATTAAAAAAGCGCAGAAAATTTTAGACCAAGACCATTTCGGTTTAGAAAAAGTAAAGTCTAGGATTCTAGAATATTTAGCTGTTTTAAAATTAAAACATAACATGAAAGCGCCAATCCTTTGCCTGGTTGGGCCTCCGGGGGTTGGCAAAACTTCCTTAGGTAAATCTATTGCCAAAGCAGTTGGTAGAAAATATGTGCGAATGGCATTAGGTGGTATTAGAGACGAAGCAGATATTAGAGGCCATCGTAAAACGTATATTGGCGCAATGCCTGGTAGAATTATTCAATCTTTGAAAAAAGCACAATCTTCTAATCCGGTTTTCGTTTTAGATGAAATTGATAAAGTTGGAAATGATTTTAGGGGTGATCCTTCTTCTGCACTTTTAGAGGTATTAGATCCAGAACAAAACAATGCATTTTATGATCATTATGTAGAACTCGATTATGATTTATCGAATGTGATGTTTATTGCAACAGCCAATTCCTTAAATAATATTCATCCTGCCTTAATTGATAGGCTAGAAATAATTGAAGTTTCTGGCTATACCATAGAAGAAAAAGTTGAAATCGCGAAACAATATTTAGTGCCCAAACAAAGGGAGGCACATGGTTTGAAGCAAAAAGACATTGTGATTAAGCCAGAAATAATTGAAAAAGTGATCGAAGATTATACCAGAGAATCTGGCGTGCGTGGATTAGAGAAAAAAATTGCAACGCTTATTCGCGGTACAGCTAAATGTGTAGCGGTAAAAGAAAAATACAATAAGACTTTAAATAATGCCGATGTAATACGCATTTTAGGCGCAGCAGAGTACGATAAAGATATGTATCAAGGTAATGATGTTGCCGGTGTGGTAACAGGTTTAGCTTGGACCTCTGTAGGCGGAGACATTTTATTTATTGAAGCTAGTTTGAGTCCTGGAAAAGGCAAATTAACTTTAACTGGAAGTTTAGGTGATGTAATGAAAGAATCTGCGGTGATTGCCATGGCTTATATTCGTGCAAATGCAAAAAATCTAGGCATCGATTTTAGGGTGTTGGATCAATGGGATATGCATGTGCATGTGCCTGCAGGCGCAGTACCTAAAGACGGTCCTTCTGCCGGTATAACTATGTTAACGGCATTAACATCTGCTTACACACAAAGAAAAGTAAAACCCCAATTAGCAATGACAGGAGAGATTACCTTAAGGGGTAAGGTTTTACCTGTAGGCGGATTAAAAGAAAAAATCTTAGCGGCAAAAAGAGCGGGCATTAAAGACATTATACTTTGTGAAAAAAATCGTAAAGATATTTTAGAAATTAATCAACGCTATTTAAAAGAATTAAAATTTCATTATGTAAGCGATATGCAAGAGGTAATTGAACTCGCTTTAATGAAACAAAAAGTAAAAGCGCCAATCGATTTAACTTTTAAAGAAGCGATCAATAAATCAATGGTTAATTAATTACCTGACTAAAGAAATAGTTCCTTTATCGACGAAGCCATCGCCCTCAATAATATA
>CAIMAP010000127.1 GCA_903838995.1 uncultured bacterium
AGTGCCGCCACCTGGTGCCGATTTCCAACCAATTAAGCCTGGATATCTTAAACTTCTTACATCTAAACCGTATTTTAAAAAGTAATATTCGCACCATCTCTCGCCCGCCAATTTACTGATACCATAAACCGTATTTGGATCCATGACCGAATATTGTGGCGTATTGTTCTTTGGAGAGTTGGGTCCAAACACGGCTATTGAACTTGGCCAATACACTTTTTTAGTTTGGTAAGTAATGGCAAAATCTAATACATTGATTAAACCTTCCATATTTAATTCCCATGCCATTTTTGGTTTTTGTTCGCCTGTTGCCGAAAGCAATGCAGCTAACAAATAAATTTGCGTGGGTTTATATTTTTCAAAAATAGCTTGAAGATTTTGTTTGTCGAGCACATTCGAAATTTCAAATGGTCCGGCATTAAGCATTTCATAACCTGGTTCTCTGATATCTGTAGCGACAACATTTTGAGGGCCATATATTACTCTCAAATCTGCGACTAATTCGGTTCCAATTTGTCCGTTTGAGCCAATAACTAGGATAGATTCCTTCATGTTTTTAAGGGTATTGTACTCGAAATTAAGCAATATTTAGGAAATATTTCTTTTCGAATACCCAAGCATTTGTTTGTGTCTAATTTTCAGCATTTTCTAAGCGCGAAGGCCAATAAAAACAAGATTTGCGCGCGCTAATAATGAACGCCAAATGGAATTTTATAGTTATTTATTAAGCCTTTTTCATCGAACAAACTAAAGCGTAAAATGTAAATGCCATTGGGCACATATTGACCATTAGCAATGCCCTCCCAAATAAAGAATCCTTTTTGACCCAAAGAAATCGTATTGCCAATTGTTGTAATGAGTTGGCCATCTCGATTATAAATTTCAATATTGGCTAGGGTATTTGGATAGGGGAATGCATAGTTGATGGTCAAAATATCATTTAAGCCATCGGCATTTGGAGAAAATATTTTAGGGCTTAGACTTAAGCCAAATTCCTTATCCGAAAAATATTGATGATTGGAGTTGCTGTACCCGGGTGTGGCATAACCATAATTTGCCGCGGCTGATCCCCAATTAGCAGGGTCTTTGCTGCTCCAATTTTCGGAACGCCTTTCGAGTGAAACATTTTTGGTATTGGTAATTAAACTTAGGTGCATTTGATCGTTATAATAAACTTCGTCGATGAGTTGTTGGTTCGGTGAAAGTAGCACTACGGTGCCCTGTTCGTTAGTAAGCGTAGGCATTTCGGGGTTGGTAATAAAATCGTTGATACTTTTAAAACTAAAACGATTTTGCAATAAGGGCGAATTGGTGCTAATACAAACATAATGTGCGGGGTATAAAAAATAAGTGTTTAAAATTTTCTTGGTATAACTGATTTCGTTTTTTGTATTTCGAACTCCAATACTCCAATTTTTTAAATTCTGAATTTGATTAGATCGATTATATAATTCCACAAATTCGGGAAGGCTATCGCTGGTATTGAATAATAGCTCGTTGATAATGACTTGATTGTTATATATGCTATCGCTAATAAATATTGAAAAAGTACTGTCTATTTTTTGGCCTAGGCAATTTTGTAAGGTGTTTATTTGCAAGTCAAACTTTGTAGCCATTGGAAATGCTTGTTGGTAAAACAAACGAAGTGATTGGCAATTATTGCTAAATTGATAATTAATTAGGCTATTGGATAAGCCAATTAATTGTATCGTATTCCAATCGAAAGCCTCGCTGTCTATGCCTTCTGTGCAGGTGATTGTTATTTCTTGTTCGCTTAATTCGAGCTGGTTTACTTGAAATGCTTCAAGCTGGTTTAATTCAAGTAGATTATTATTTCCCGGACTTCCGCCTATTGCAGCTAAACTACTATGCCATAATTTTGTATTAGGACAGTCATAAAAATCATTTAACCGCGCTAGACTGTAACCGCCTTCTCTTTTATTGCTTTCCCATTGATTGATTTTATAAGAAACGCTATCGATCAATTGTAACTTTTCGTCAAATAAGTATAAGGTGTCAATGCTATTACCAATAGAAGGAAAACTGGTTATGCCAATGGTTTTTCCATATTTTAAAAAGGCATTGGTATCGGTTCGCTCACATAAGATGGCAAATGCATAGGGGGCTAAAGTATCTAATTCAAAAAAATGTTTACTGTTATGATTGCCAAAATAAAGTTGACAAGCACTCACACCTATCGCAGTTGGATTACTTATTTCTACAAATTCTAATTCGGGTAAACCTATTGCAGGTGTTGGATCTGCCATTATTTCGCTTATTTTTAAACGAAGTTTTTGAAACGGAATATTTTTGCCAAATGATTGGATGATATTATAATCCCTGCCATCGAATGCGATGATATTTTTTCCATAAAATTGAAACAAACCTTTATCAATGGGGTCATCAAATGTTAATACCAAATAATCTAAATAGGTCCAATCAAACTGATAATCAATAGGAAAAAATAAATGTTGATTGCTATCGGCGATGTAAAATTGTATGGCATTAAAAGTTTGCGGTGCTATTTTATTATTGAATCGAATGGCAAGTTGGTTTTTATTCAAGACATTAATACTACTAAGCGCAATGGCTAAAGTATCTGTTTGAAATTTTGCAATTTTATTTAAACTACCCGGGCTGCCGCCCATAATTTCTGTGGAAGCATTCCAATTGCCTGCTGTTTTACAAATACTGTAAGGGTCTATTTTCGCCAAGCTATAGCCACCACTGCTTTTGCTAGCTTCTCTATACCAACTCAAACGGTAAGTGAGGCTGTCTATTAAAATCCCCGCTGGATTTTTTAAAGTCAGATGATCATAGGTATTGTTGAGTGTTGGCCAAATAGTACAACCAATGGTTTTACCATAAGCTTGATATGCTAATGTGTCGGCTACATTGCACAAGATTAAATAGGCGCCGGGAAAAAGGCTATCTTTTTTAAAAATATAGGTACTGCTGCCATCGCTGATACTATGGTTTTGTAGTTGTATGGTATAAGTTTGGGTATTATAGATTTCAATAAACTCTCCATTTGGCAAACCGATGCTTGGGCTAGGGTCTGGATAGATTTCGTTCATTACTAAATCTTGAAATTTTTCTGCAATGCTTGCTTTGAATGTAAAGTTTATTTGGCTATCACTACTCATTAAATAATTGCCAGAAAGATCTTTTAAATTTTTAAGCCTCAAAAAATGTTTGCCATAATTTATGCTGTCATTAAATTGAATTTGAAGGCTAAAAAAATTGAGCCATTTCGCCGAGCTTGCCAATTGTTGACTGTCTAATTCAAAATTAGTTAAATCTTGAATCGCTGTGCTATCCATGCTTTCGTTGAATTGCACAATTAATTGATGGTTATTTTTAGCAAAGCAACTGATTACTTTTGGCTGCAGCGAATCGATACTGCTGGGGTAAATTTTAATATTATCAAATTGAAATAAATTGCTTCTTGTTGCAGTGTACCTGACCAATATTCCAAAATACGTATTACTATAATTCAATGAATCTGCTACGCTACCTAGTCCCTTGTAATTAATGGCTGTATCATTCGCTGCAAACAGCGACCAGCGGCCATCGCTTGCGCGGGTGATTTTTATTTTTGTAAATAGGGTATCGGGTTTGAGTCGAGGCATTGGCGGACCATCTAATATTTTTACCAAACTATTACCTTTTTGTCGATACAAATCATACGAATCGGTATTACCACTTTCGCCAATTTGCAAGAAATAACCATTCAGGCTTTTGTCTAATGTAGCAGCATCGGCAATTAAATAAATACGAGTGTAATTACTAGTAGAGGGATCGAATAAGAGTTTAAGTTGAAACTCCCAGGTGGTATTTAAATTAATTGTGGATGCAGTAGTTAGGAAACAAGTATCGGTTTTTGTCGACATTTTTGTTTGCATGTGCCCCATACCGCTCACATAAAATGCTGCCGTATCTCCCAACCACTGCGGATTGCTACTCAAATCGCCATCACTAAAATCATCCTGCACTTGCCCAAAAACCAGCGAATGAATAAACAATCCTAAAATCCACAATATCTTTTTCATCCCATGATTTCTTTTACTCTTATTTTAAACAAGTGTAGGAAGTCTACATCTGATTTGAAATTGCATAAATGAAGGATTTTTAATCAGCTATTATAAGGCCATGCAAGTATTTTTTTTTATTTTTACCTACGTATTTAATCCATTTATATGAAGGTTGCAGTTGTAGGAGCCACAGGCTTAGTTGGCACTAAAATATTAGCCGTTTTAGCAGAAAGAAATTTTCCAATAAGCGAATTGCTATTGGTTGCATCTGCTAAAAGTGTGGGTAAAGAAATTACTTACCAAGGCAAACCTTATCAAGTTTGCAGCATGGAAGAAGCCATTGCGCAAAAACCTACGATTGCTATTTTTTCTGCAGGTGGAAATACTTCTTTAGCATACGCACCACAATTTGCTGCTGTTGGTACGGTGGTTATCGATAATTCATCGGCATGGAGAATGGATCCAAACATTGCACTCATTGTACCAGAAGTAAACGCACATGTATTAACAAAAAAAGATTTAATTATAGCGAATCCAAATTGTTCTACTATACAAATGGTGATGGTGTTAAAGCCATTGCATTTAAAATATAAAATTAAAAGAGTAGTTGTTTCTACCTATCAATCGGTAACCGGAACAGGTGTAAAAGCAGTAGAGCAACTCATGAATGAACGCGCTGGCATTGAAGGGGAGCGTGCTTATCCATATCCAATAGATTTAAATGTGATTCCACAAATTGATGTTTTTCTTGAAAATGGTTATACTAAAGAAGAGATGAAAATGATTTTGGAAACTAAAAAAATTATGGAAGACGATCACATTCAAGTAACTGCTACAACAGTTCGTATTCCAGTAATGGGTGGTCATTCCGAAGCGATCAATATTGAATTCGAAAATGATTTTGATATGGCTACTGTTAAAAATTTATTAGCTAATTCGCAGGGTATTATTTTACAAGACGATCCAGCTAATTTAATTTATCCAATGCCTTTAACCGCCAACGATAAAGACGAAGTTTTTGTTGGACGACTAAGAAGAGATGAATCGCAAGCAAATACGCTAAACTGTTGGGTGGTTTCGGATAATTTAAGAAAAGGCGCGGCAACGAATGCCGTTCAAATTGCCGAATATTTAATGAAAAATAATTTATTGAATGCCTAGTTTTGAACAAACAAAAGGCATTAAAAATGGTTAAATAGGTAAGTTTTTGGGTTTTTTGCGAATTTTATAGCATTTAATGCCCTTAGCTTAGTATTTTTGATAAAATCGAAATATGTTAAATCTTGCTGTTACAATAGATCAAGAATCTGGCTTTTGCTTTGGGGTAGTTTACGCCATTGAAATGGCCGAAGAAATATTGGCCGAAAAAGGCTATTTATATTGCCTTGGCGACATTGTGCATAACGACGAAGAAGTAGATCGTTTAAAAGCGAAAGGCTTAAAAATTATTTCGCAAGAAGATTTAATAAACTTAACAAACGAAACTGTTTTAATTAGAGCACATGGCGAACCGCCAGCTACCTATCAAACTGCTTTAGCAAATAATATTACTTTAATAGATGCTTCTTGTCCGGTTGTTCTTAAATTACAAAATAGGGTAAAAAATTCTTTCGACGACGAGGAACAAATATATATTTATGGTAAGCATGGACATGCCGAAGTAATTGCTTTGCAAGGGCAGACAAATAATGAAGCGGTTGTTTTTCAAGACATCAAAGAGCTTGATTTTGCCAGCATGCCTAAAAAAATTACTTTGTATTCGCAAACTACCAAAAGCACCGATAAATTTTATGCTATCAAAAACGAATTGATTGCAAAAGGTTTTGAAGTGAGAGCCAATGATACCATTTGTCGTCAAGTGTCTAATCGTGATGAAGAATTACGCAAGTTTGTAACTAATTACGATCGCATTATTTTTGTATCGGGCAGAAAATCATCTAACGGAAAAATTTTATATGATGTTTGCAGACAACACAATGTGAATACTTATTTTGTTTCCGCAAGTTCTGAAATAGATGCGACCATGTTTCATGCAAACGATACGGTTGGCATTTGTGGTGCTACCTCTACGCCTATGTGGTTAATGGAGGAAGTGAAAAATAAATTACAAAGTTTATAAAAAATGATTCAGAATATATTAGTTGTATTAGCCACATTTATCATAATGGAATTGGTGGCTTGGTTGGCTCATAAATTTGTGATGCATGGTTTTTTATGGTATTTACACAAAGATCACCATCAAAAAGAGCCTGGTTTTTTCGAAAAAAATGATGCCTTCTTTTTAATCTTTGCCTGCCCAAGTTCTTATTGTTTTATTTCAGGTTCTATCCACAACGACTTTCGTTTTTATATTGGTTTAGGTATATTATTATATGGCATTTGCTATTTTTTAGTACACGATATTATTATTCACCAAAGATTTAAAATTTGGAGAGATTGGGATAATAAATATGTCAGGGCCATTCGTCGCGGGCATAAAATGCACCATAAGTATTTAGAGAAGCATGACGGAGAATCTTTCGGAATGCTGCTTGTTCCATTTAAATATTTTGTAGAACAATACGCCAAAAAAAATTAAAAAATTTTTATGAAAAAAATTGGATTAATCTTGCTGATAGCAATGGCAAGCTTGCAAACATTTGCTCAATCTGGAATTATCAAAGGGAAAATAAAAAACGCCATTAATAATGAGGTGTTGCCAAGTGTAGTAGTAGCAATACAAGGTACTACGGTGGCAACTACTACTGGCTTAGATGGTTTTTATGAATTGAAAAATTTAAAACCAGGTTTTTATAATGTCGAATTCAAGTTGATTGGATTTAAGAAAAAAGTACTCTACGAAATTCAAGTAAATAATTTAATAGCGAGTATTATTGATGTTGAATTAGAAGAAGATTCGAGAAATATTAATACGGTAGAAGTTACAGCAAAAAACTTTTATAAACCAGCAGAAAGTCCGGTTTCTTTAAGAACCATTGGCGTATCAGAAATTAAAAGAAATCCTGGAGGCGGAAGAGATATTTCTAAAGTTATTCAATCTTTACCTGGCGTGGCATCGAGTGCCACTTTCCGTAACGATATTATTATTAGAGGAGGTGCGCCCAACGAAAATAAATTTTATTTAGACGGTATCGAAATTCCTAACATCAACCATTTTGCTACGCAAGGTTCTACTGGTGGTCCGGTAGGTTTAATTAATGTTGATTTTGTGCGCGAAGTAGATTTTTATTCGGGTGCCTTTCCAGCAAATAGAGGCAATGCCTTGAGTTCTATTTTCGATTTTAAATTTAAAGATGGCCGCAACGATAAACAATTTGCATCTATGACCGTTGGCTCTAGCGATTTAGCATTGGTGGCCGAAGGGCCTATCAATAGCAAAACAACTTACATGGCTTCGTATCGAAAATCTTATTTGCAATTTTTGTTTCGTGCCATCGGCTTATCATTCTTGCCAGAGTACAACGATTTTCAATTTAAAGTAAAATCTAAAATTGATTCTAAAAATGAAATTACTTTTATAGGTTTAGGCGCATTAGATGATTTTTCTTTGAATTTGGATGCGAACGAAACAGAATTTCAGAAATTTCAATTAGAAACTTTGCCGGTGTTTTTGCAATCGAATTATACCATTGGTATTAATTATAAGCATTACAAAGCGCATGGCTATTCAACGGTAGTACTCAGTAGAAATTATTTAAAAAATACGACTAAAAAGTATAAAGAGAATTCAGAAGATTCGGTCTTATTATTAAATTATGCATCGACCGAAATAGAAAACAAAATTCGTATTGAAAATACCAGCCGACACCAGGGCTATAAATTTAATTATGGTATCAGTGCAGAACAAGCAAGCTATACAAACGATACCTATCAATTAAATCCATTTGGATTAATTGATTATACTTCTACTTTAAATTTAATTCGTTATGGGGCATTTGCACAAATAGCAAAAGGTTTTGTGAATGATCGTTTGCAATTATCTGGCGGATTAAGGTTAGATGGAAATAATTTTGCGAAAGGCATGTCCAATCCATTAGATCAATTATCTCCTCGTTTTTCTGCGGCATATGCTTTAAGCGATAAATGGAGTTTAAATTTTAATACTGGTATTTATTACCAAACGCCAGCCTATACTGTATTGGGTTACAGAGATACAAACGGAATTTTAACCAATACAAATGTGAAGTATATTTCTGTTAAACAAGTGGTGGGTGGTATAGAATACAATACGCTTTCTAATTTAAGATTTACAGCAGAAGGTTTTTACAAAGGTTATGGCAATTATCCTATGTTATTAAGCAATGGCGATACCATTCCATTAGCAAACTTAGGCATTGATTTTGGTGTGGTAGGAGATAAGCCTGTGGCAGGTTTAACCAATGGCAGAAGTTATGGTGTAGAGCTTTTAGCACAGCAAAAATTAAACAAAGGATTTTATGGCATTGTTGCGCTTACTTTTGTTCGCAGCGAATTCAATGATAAAAATAACAAAGCGGTTGTTTCTTCTTGGGATTCAAAATACATTATGAGTTTAACGGCAGGTAAAATATTGAAGAGAAACTGGGAAATAGGCTTGAAGCTAAGATCTGCTGGTGGTGCACCTTATACGCCTTTCAATAAAGAATTTTCTTCTGTAATTGCGAACTATAATGCAAACCCTGCTGGCTTCTTGGATAATAGTAAATTAAACACCAATCGCTTACCAGCATTTTATCAATTAGACGCCCGCATCGATAAAAAATATAATTTCAAGAAATGGAATTTGAATGTATTTATTGATATCACTAATTTAACCAATGTGCAATTGGATGATAAACCAATTTTTGTTTTAGATAGAGACGCGGCGGGTAATAAACAGCTAGATCCGAACGATCCTAGTAAATATAAAACCAAATTACTTGCTGATAAATCGGGTAGCTTATTATCTACGATTGGTATCATCATTGAAATTTAACAAAGCGTTAATTTTTGCAATGATTTTTTCGCTAGCTCCTTTTCCGCTGGCAATAAACTGTCTACTTTTTTCGCAGGCCGCTAGGTAATTTTTTTCGTTTAGATATAGCTGATCAATCGCATCTATAAAGCTTTCGGCGTTGTGTATGCTTTTAGCTGCACCAATTGCAATGAGTTGCTTTGCTTCTTCGAACTTGTTATAATTAGGACCAAAAATAACTGGTTTGCCAAATGCCGCAGCTTCTAAGGTATTATGAATGCCTACACCAAACCCACCACCAATATAGGCAATGCTTGCATATTGATATAGCGAACTGAGCATACCAATGTTATCGATAATTAAAACCTTAGCTGCTGCTATAGTAATTACATTGGCTTGGCTATAACGGATGCTATCGTGATTAAAAGTAGCTTCGATTTCTTGCAATCTACTTTCTTTAATTTCGTGTGGTGCAATAATGAATTTGAAATTGTTTTTGTTTAGCAGCGATGCAATTATTTTTTCGTCGGGGCTCCAGGTGCTGCCGCCTAATAATATATCGTTTCCCTTTACAAATTGTTCGATGATTGCATTTTGATGTTGTTTAGCTGCATTGGCTGCAACCCTGTCAAATCGGGTATCTCCAGTTATCAGCACCTGTTCAATGCCAATGCTATTTATTAAATTTTTACTGCTTTCGTTTTGTACAAAAAAGAAGCGGACTTGTTTTAAAATTTCGCGGTAAAAACCACCATACCATTTAAAAAATATTTGCTCTTTTCTAAAAACGCCAGAAATTAAAAACAAGGGAATATTTTTTTGGGCTAAAGATTGAAAATAGAAATACCAAAATTCGTATTTAGTAAAATAGGCTTGTGTTGGATTAATTAAATTGATGAATTGTTTCGTGCGATTCGCACCATCCATCGGTAAATAAAAAACATAGTCTGCTGCAGCATGAGTTTTTTTAGCTTCGTATCCAGAAGGTGAAAAAAAAGTCATTACTATTTTATGATCTGGATATTGTAATCGAATGGCTTCTTGCACAGGACGGCCTTGTTCAAACTCGCCCAGAGAGGCATAATGAAACCAAATTCTTTTTTCGTTTTCGCCTAAACTAAGGGCAATGCGCTCAAAAATATTTTTTCTGCCAACTAACCATAATTTTGCTTTGGGATTAAAATTAGCAGCAATTCTAATGGCAAGTACATAAAGGGCAATGCCTATTTGATAAATAATTTTCATTATTTGTAGTAAAATTCTTTAGGCATGCGTTTGTAAAGCGGCACAATCAATCCAAATTTTAAACCAATTAAATAATCTTTTCTTTTTTGAAGATCTTGGCTTTGGCTAAAATAATCATACGACCGGCGACTTTGGGTAAAGGCTTGCGTAAATTCTGCTCCTACATAAAAATTAAAAGTTTTTTGATTGCTCATGTGCCAGTATCCAATAAACTCATTGAATGCAAGTCCATTGCTTAAACGATCATAGCCTTTCTTAAAATCATCGGTAAGCTCTGGAATATTATTTTCGATGACTTCTATTTGAATTTTATGTTGTAAAAATCCTATACCCGTAGTGATTAAAATTCCTGAATTTTGATTGGGTCCAATAACTGGAAATAATTTTCCAACTTTAAGGTAAGTGCTAAATCCGCGCTGAAAAAGTCGAACATCGCCAGCATATCCACCATCGGTTAAAATATGTCCTTTGCTATTGCGGATGCTATCTAAAATATTTGATTCGTTGATATTATTTCCAAAATGATAATTCAAATCGAAACCATATACCCAATTATTGGCCATTTTTCTGTTGAAATTTACACCAACACTCGAACTGTTGCCAAATCGGGTTTTCATGTCACCGGCAGAAAGGTACATACCCGTATTGACCGATAAGGCAGATATGCCAATGGCTTCTCCCTTGAAACTTAGGCGTTGTGCATATCCTACTGAAAATGAGCAGGAAAGAAACAAGGCTAAAAAAAGGCTAAGCGTAACAGTGTTTTTCATGGTATTTAAGCTAAGTAATTTGCAGATCAATCCGTATATTCGTAGCTAATATCGCTAAAATCGATCATTTTATTATAAACGCTCAATTTCTGCAATATTATTAGCTAATTCAAGGGTTTTAATATTTATTTTTCAAAATATGAAGATTGCAGTTGTAGGAACAGGATATGTAGGATTGGTTACCGGAACTTGTTTAGCCGAAGTAGGTATTCAAGTAACTTGTGTAGACATCGATGAAAAAAAGATTGCAGGTTTAAAAGCAGGCAAAATGCCCATTTACGAACCAGGCTTAGAAGAGATGGTGACGCGTAATTTTCAAAAAGGGAAATTAAATTTTTCTACTTCTTTGAAAGAGGCGATTGTGGATTGTGATGTGGCATTTATTGCGGTGGGTACGCCTCCGGGCGAAGATGGCAGCGCCGATTTAAAATATGTATTAGGCGTGGCCAAAGAAATTGGCACACACATGAATAATTATTTAGTATTAGTTACTAAAAGTACCGTGCCTGTAGGAACCGCTAATTTAGTGCGTGCTACGGTTGCACAAGCTATTCAAGATAGAAACGCAAATTTAGAATTTGATGTAGCTTCTAATCCCGAATTTTTAAAAGAGGGTGCGGCAGTAGATGATTTTTTAAAGCCCGATAGAATAGTGATTGGTGTTGCTTCACAGCGTGCAGAAGATGTATTAAAAAAACTATACAAACCATTTGTATTAAATGGACATCCGATTATTTCTATGGATATTCCATCGGCTGAAATGACTAAATACGCTGCGAATGCAATGTTGGCCACCAAAATTTCTTTCATGAACGACATTGCGAATTTATGCGAAATTATGGGAGCCGATGTAAACATGGTGCGCCGTGGCATTGGTTCGGATCCGCGTATTGGCAATAAATTTATTTATCCGGGCATTGGTTATGGAGGATCTTGTTTTCCAAAAGATGTAAAAGCATTAATTAAAACCGCCTACGAAAACGGCTACCATATGGGCGTGCTGAAAGCGGTAGAAGAAGTGAATGATAAACAAAAATCTGTTTTGTTCGATAAAGTGATGCGTCATTTTGATGGCAACATTAAAGGCAAAACTTTTGGCATGTGGGGTTTATCTTTTAAACCAAAAACCGATGACATGCGCGAAGCACCTTCTTTAGTAATCATCGAAAAATTATTGGCGCAAGGGGCAATTGTAAAAGTACACGATCCCATTGCCATGAAAGAAGCAAAACATATTTTAGGTGATCAAGTTATTTTTTGCGAACAGCAGGAACAGGCCATTGCCAGTGCAGATGCACTCTTGGTGGTGACCGAATGGGCCGATTACCGTGCACCAGATTTAACAGAACTAAAGGCAAGTTTAGCAAGCCCAATCATTTTTGATGGCCGCAATATTTTTGATGCAAGCGAAATGCGCGAGCATGGATTCACCTATTATGGAATTGGAATAAATTAATTATGAAATCAAAAAGAGTATTAATTACCGGTGCAGCAGGATTTTTAGGATCTCATCTTTGTGATCGATTCATCAAAGAAGGATTTCGTGTAGTAGCGATGGATAATTTAATTACGGGTTCTTTAACAAACATCGAACATCTTTTTAAATTAGAACAATTCGAATTTTACCATCACGATGTTTCTAAATTTGTACATGTGCCAGGTGAAATAGATTATATTTTACATTTTGCTTCGCCTGCGAGTCCAATTGATTATTTAAAAATTCCGATTCAAACATTAAAAGTTGGATCATTAGGAACCCATAATTTATTGGGTTTAGCAAAAGCAAAAAAAGCACGCATGTTAATTGCTTCTACCTCTGAAGTATACGGCGACCCTACGGTTCATCCACAAACAGAAGATTACTGGGGTAATGTAAATCCGGTTGGTCCGCGTGGCGTATACGACGAAGCCAAAAGATTTCAAGAAGCAATGACCATGGCATACCATACTTTTCATGGTTTAGAAACTAGAATTGTAAGAATATTTAATACCTATGGTCCGCGCATGCGACTCAACGATGGCAGGGTATTGCCTACATTTATTGGTCAAGCATTACGCGGCGAAGATTTAACCGCTTATGGTGATGGTTCTCAAACCAGGTCTTTTTGTTATGTTGATGATTTAGTAGAAGGAATTTATCGTTTATTATTTAGCGATTACGCTTATCCTGTAAACATTGGTAATCCAGACGAAATTACCATTGCGCAATTTGCGGAAGAGATTATTAAATTAACGGGTGCAAAACAAAAAATTATTTTTGAACCTTTGCCGCAAGACGATCCAAAACAAAGAAGACCAGATATTACCAAAGCCATTGAATTATTAGATTGGCAGCCAAAAGTAAACAGGGCCGATGGTTTGAAGATCACTTACGATTATTTCAAATCTTTACCCGATAAAGAATTGAAGCCTAAAGATTTTGTATCCTACAATAAATAAAATGAAAAAGATTTTAGTAACTGGTGGTACAGGTTATATTGGTTCGCATACCGTGATCGAATTAATTAAATTAGGTTACGAAGTGTTGGTGATCGATAATTTATCGAATTCTAAAGCCGAAGTAATCGATATTATTGAAAGCATTACCGCTGTGCGTCCACATTTCGAAAAAATAGAAATGTGTGATAAAATGGCATTAGCTAATTTTTTCAGTAAGCATACCAATATCGATGCAGTCATTCATTTTGCAGGCATGTTACAAGTAGCCGAGTCGGTCGAAAATCCGCTGAAGTATTACCACAACAATTTGTTCTCTACCATCAATCTATTAGAATGCATGGTAGCGTATAAAATTAAAAATATTGTTTTTTCTTCTTCTTGTACTGTTTACGGAAACCCAACGCAGTTACCAGTTACAGAAACAGCACCGGTACAAAAAGCGATGTCGCCTTATGGTAACACCAAACAAATGGGTGAAGAAATTTTAGAAAATGTAGCCAAGGCAAACGACATAAATGTGATTACGCTTCGTTATTTTAATCCAATTGGCGCACACGAATCGGCAAAAATAGGAGAGATACAACATGGCGTGCCGCATCATTTAATTCCATACATTACCGAAACAGCAGCAGGCATAAGAAAACAATTAAATGTTTTTGGAGGCGATTACCAAACCCACGACGGTACTTGTGTGCGCGATTATATTCATGTGGTTGATCTTGCAAAAGCGCATATAGCCGCTATTTCAAGACTGCTCTCACATAGCAACGAAGCAAAATTAGAAGTGTATAATATTGGTACGGGCTTAGGCTATTCTGTTTTAGATATTATTAGTGCTTTTGAAAAAGCAACCAACATTAAAATTAATTATCAAATTGTAGATAGAAGACCCGGCGATGTGGAAGCAGTTTACGCAGATACTACTTTAGCCGAACAAAAATTAAATTGGAAAACGGTATTGAGCATCGAAGATATGATGCGCAGTGCATGGAATTGGGAACAAGCCCTAGCCGCAAAAAAATAAATAAGTATAAAAAAATAAATTATGCAAAATTATTCTCACGTAGTAATTACCGGAGCAGCCGGTTTCATTGGTTCACATGTTATTCGTTTGTTTGTCAATAAATATCCGAATACGCATTTTTATAATTTAGATAAATTAACCTATGCAGGTAATTTGGCTAACTTAACCGATATCGAAAACAAATCAAATTATACTTTTATCAAAGCAGATATTACAGATGCGGTGCAAATCGAAGCATTGTTTCAGCAATACCAATTTGATGCAGTGATTCATTTAGCCGCAGAGTCGCATGTAGATCGTTCTATTACCGATCCAACAGCTTTTGTAATGACCAATGTAATTGGTACGGTAAATTTATTGAATAGTGCCAAAGCATTATGGAAGAGCGATGCACATAAAAATGCGCCTCATCGTTTTTACCATGTTTCGACCGACGAAGTATATGGCACTTTAGGCGAAACAGGCATGTTTACGGAAACAACGAGTTACGATCCGCATTCGCCTTACTCTGCTTCTAAAGCAAGTTCGGATCATTTTGTGCGCGCATACCACGATACTTATCAAATGGATTGTGTGATTTCCAACTGTTCTAATAATTATGGTTCTTTTCATTTTCCAGAAAAATTAATTCCATTATCGATCAACAACATTAAAAATAATTTACCTATTCCAATTTATGGTAAAGGAGAAAATGTGCGCGATTGGTTATGGGTAGAAGACCATGCGCGTGCAATTGATGTTATTTTTAATGGCGCAAAGCCAGGTGCTACCTATAACATAGGTGGACACAACGAATGGACAAACATCGATTTGATTCATTTGCTGTGTAAAATAATGGATGAAAAATTAGGACGCGAAGCAGGAAGTTCTGCAAAATTAATTACTTATGTAACCGATCGTGCAGGACACGATTTGCGTTATGCGATTGATTCTTCGAAATTACAAAATGATTTAGGTTGGAAACCAAGTTTACAATTCGAAGAAGGTTTAGCGAAAACAGTAGATTGGTATTTACAAAACGAAGATTGGTTGAACAATGTAACCTCTGGTAATTACCAAAACTATTACGCTAAACAATACGATCATCGTTAAATATTATTCGTGTCGAAGTGCTTCGACAGGATCTAATTTTGAGGCTTTTAAAGCAGGGTAAAAACCTGCAAAAAGCCCTACGAGCATGCAAAGCGCCACGCCGCTAAACATCCACAACCAGGGCACGATAAAACCTCCGCCAATAAACATCGACATCAAATTACCGATGGCGATGCCCAATATAATGCCACCAATGCCACCGAGTTGGCAAATCACCATGGCTTCAATTAAAAACTGTCTGCGAATGACACCAGGTGTTGCTCCCATCGCTTTACGCAACCCAATTTCTTTGGTTCTTTCGGTAACCGATACCAACATGATATTCATTAATCCAATAGAGGCGCCTAATAAAGTGATGATACCAATAATTGTTGCTGCAATGGTGATGAATTTTAAATTATCGATGAGCGAACTGGCTAAACTATCGCTTTGCGTAATCTGAAAATTATTTTCATCACTGGTATTTATTTTTCTAATATTTCTAAAAATTCCTGTGCCTTCTGATACTGCGCCGTCGAGTAAATTACCATCGTTTACCATAACAGTAATAGTATAAGATGTATTTGGATTGGTATTGATTAATTTTCCTTTGACTAGTGGAATTATACAAACTTTGTCGCCGCCAAAGCCCATGCTGCTGCCCTTTTCGGCGAGTATGCCAATGACTCTAAATTTATCGCTGCCAATGGTGATGATGTTGCCTTCTGCAGGGCCGTCTTTAAATAAGGTTGTTTTAACTTCGTTACCAATAATTGCAACTCCGGTGCCAAATTCTTGTTCGCTATTCGAAAAATTTCTACCCTCGGCTAATTTATAGCCAGCCGTAAATAAATAATTTGCATCGGATGCTATAATAGAAATATTAGGATTGGTTTTGTTGGTATTGTATTTTGCGGTTGCTGCAAAAGAGGCAAAAGAAGAAACCGAAACGGTTGCAGGAAATTTAAATTTTCTTTTAAAATCTGCGGCTTGATCAAAAGTAATATTGTCGAATCTTTTTTGTTTGGCTCTGCCGCCGCCTATATGAATACTGCCCGAGCCTCTGTTTCTGATACTGTAAGAATTTGCACCCATGCTGGCAAAATTATCGTTGATCGATTTTTTCATGCCATCGATGGAAGTTAAAATGCCAACCAAAGCCATAATACCAATGGCAATAATTAATGCGGTTAAAACAGTACGCAGTTTATTGTCGTTGATGGAGCCAAAGGCTACTTTAATATTGTCTTTGAGTTTCATGATGCAAAAAGTACAAATTTGGTTTTAAAAAGCGGGCTTTTCAATAAAATTGTTACGCAATATGGGATAAAAAAAGGAGCCATTGGCTCCTTTTAAAAAATTGTTAAGCTGAATTAGGCGCTAAATGAACTGCCGCAACCACAAGTGCTGGTTGCATTTGGGTTATTAAAGGTAAATCCTCTGGAGTTTAAGCCATCTTGAAAATCTACTTCGGTACCTAATAGGTAAAATCCATGCGATTTGTTCATGAATACTTTTACGCCGTCTATTTCAAACTCTTGGTCTTTATCTTGTTTCTTGTCGAAGCCAATGGTATAGCTCATTCCTGAACATCCACCACCATCTACGCCAACTCTTAAACCAAATTCTTCGCTGAGTTCTTTTTCAGAAATTAACTTTTTTACTTCTTTTACTGCATTAGCCGTTAAAGTAACCGGGGTAAAAGTTTGAGTTGGGTTTGCTACTGTTTCCATTTGTTGTTCTTTCTTAATGTTACAAAAGTACATCTATACTACCTTATTACAAACACCTAGTTGTTTTTGTTTCAGAAAATCTAAAAATTAATATGGCCTATGCTAAATTAGGGCATTTTAAGCCGAAATACCCCCAATTAAATATTGCTCCTTTAGCCTATTTTTCGCACATTTGTAAGCATATAAAAAACAATCAAAATGAATTGGTCTATCTTTTTTCTGGAGTTATTAAAATTAATCATTCCATCGCTAATCGTATTTTTAACCGCTTATTACATTATTACTTCTTATTTAGAAAGTGATTACAATAAAAAAATGTTGGAATTGAAATTAGCAAACCAACAAAGCATATTACCATTGCGTTTACAAGCCTACGAAAGATTGACCATTTTTTTAGAAAGAATTAACCCAAGTGCCATGATTCTTCGCACACATGTAAATGGTTTAACGGCCCGCGAATTTCACCAAGTATTGGTACAAGATATTCGTTCGGAGTTTGATCATAATGTGGCGCAACAAATGTATGTTGCTCCACAAACATGGACGATGATTAAAACAACTAAAGAAGATACGATTAACCTTATTAATTTTGCGTATAATTCTTTACCTGCAGATGCAACAAGTGTTGATTTAAGCAAAACGATTTTTGAAAGTTTAGCAGTGGCAGAACGCAATCCACACGAAGTAGCAATCGGAATGATTCGCACAGAAGTACAAACACTTTTTTAATTTATGGCAGCTTCGAATTCTAAAAAAACATCATCAGGTATTACCATTAAAACGGTTTATTGCACACCAACCGAACATAAAGATTTACCTGGCGAATTCCCCTTTACTAGAGGGATACAGCCCGATATGTATCGTGGCAGGTTATGGACGATGCGTCAATACGCTGGTTTTTCTACCGCCGAAGAATCTAATAAAAGATACCATTATTTATTGCAACAAGGCACCATGGGTTTATCGGTTGCTTTTGATTTGCCAACTCAAATTGGTTACGACTCCGACCACGATTTTGCAGATGGCGAAGTGGGTAAGGTTGGGGTTGCGATTGATTCTTTGCAAGACATGGAAATTTTATTTGATGGCATTCAATTAGAAGATATTACTACTTCAATGACCATCAATGCTACTGCTGCTATTTTATTAGCCATGTATTTAGCATTGGCAAAAAAGCAAGGAGCCGATTGGGCCAAAATTTCTGGCACTATTCAAAATGATATTTTAAAAGAATATGCCGCACGCGGTACTTATATCTATCCTCCAAAGGCTTCGATGCGTTTGATTACAGATGTTTTTGAATTTTGTAGTAAAGAAGTACCTAAATGGAATACTATTTCTATTTCTGGTTATCATATTCGAGAAGCCGGATCTACTGCGGTTCAAGAATTAGCTTTTACTTTGGCCAACGGAAAATCTTATTTACAAGCGGCCATGGATAAAGGCTTAGCCATCGATGTTTTTGCCAAGCGTTTATCATTCTTTTTTAATTGTCATAATAATTTCTTTGAAGAAATTGCCAAGTTTAGGGCTGCGCGTAGAATGTGGGCAAAAATTACCTCCGATTTAGGAGCTAAAGATCCCCGTGCCATGCAATTGCGTTTTCATACACAAACAGGTGGCTCTACGCTAACCGCGCAACAACCTATGAATAATATTGTGCGCGTAACGAATCAAGCTATGGCAGCTGTATTAGGCGGCACACAATCATTACACACCAATGGTTACGACGAAGCGCTGGCATTACCTTCCGAGGCTGCTGCAAAAATTGCTTTGCGTACACAACAAATTATTGCCTACGAATCTGGGGTAACCGATACCGTAGATCCATTAGCAGGTTCTTATTTTGTCGAAGAATTAACCGACACCATGGAACAAGAAGCATGGAAATACATCGAAAAAATTGATGCCATGGGCGGTTCGGTGCAAGCCATCGAAGAAGGTTATATTCAAAAAGAAATTGCCGATGCAGCTTATGTTTATCAAAAAGAAATGGAAGCGGGCGAAAGTATTTTGGTGGGCGTCAATAAATTTACCCAAGACAAAGAACCTTTCGAATCTTTATTTTCTGTAAACGACAGTATTCGCATTCAGCAAATCGAAAAATTGGTACAATTGCGCGCAAATAGAGATAATGCAAAGGTTTCGGCTATTTTAGCTAATTTAACAATTGCCGCAAATAGTAATGAAAACTTAATGCCAATTATTATTGAAGCGGTCGAAAATTTAGCCACCTTAGGTGAAATTGCAGATACCTTAAGAAGTGTATTTGGCGAATATTAATTTTTAAGAAATGATTCAACAAAAAAAAATTGCATTCTTTATTGTTGTGCTTTTTTTAACTGCATGTAGCAAGCAGTTAATTTTAAAGCAAACTAATATTTCGCAAATCAATGTTGCCGCTAAGGTGCAACCCGATCAAGCTATACTAGATTTTTATGCACCTTACAAAAATTCCTTAGACTCGCAAATGAATCGCGTGGTTGGCACAAGTGCCATTGCCTTAGCTAAAAATAGTCCAGATAATAATTTGAGTATTTTCTTTGCCGATGCAGTTGCAGCATCTTGTAAGCAGCGCAATGCGGTTTTTGATTTTGCATTTCCAACAACCAATGGTGGCATTCGCAATTCGATGCCCCAAGGCGATTGGACTTTGCGTAATATATACGAACTTATGCCTTTCGAAAATGAATGTGTATTGCTTACTATTTCAGGAAAAAAAATAAATAGTTTAGTCGATTTTATTATTGCTAAAGGAGGCCAACCACTTGCGGGTATTACGATTCAATCCATTGCTCCTGCGGCAGCAATTGTCAAAATTAATGGTTTAGCAGTCGATACCAATCGCACTTTTGTCGTACTTACCTCCGATTATTTAGCCAATGGGGGCGATGGTATTGTGGCATTTTCACAACCCATCAACAAAGTCAACCTTCATTATAAAATTCGAGATGCCATTTTAGATTATGTGCAATCGCAACAACTTATAGGTAAAACCATTAATCCAAACATCGATGGAAGAATTAGCATCCAACAGTAGAAGATCGTTTATCAAAACAATATCGGCATCGGCTGCACTTTTAGCAATCGGCGCTAATCCTTTAGCTGCAGCAGCCAAGGGGCGAATCACTAAGTTGACCATTTTGCACACCAACGATGTACACAGTCGAATTGATCCATTTCCAGAAGATGGTTCGAGGAATGCAGGATTAGGAGGAGTGGCAAGACGCGCAACGCTTATAAAGCAAATTAGAGCAGAAGAAGAGCAGGTATTATTATTAGATGCAGGCGATATTTTTCAGGGAACACCTTATTTTAATTTATATGGAGGCGAACTCGAGATTAAACTCATGTCTAAATTGGGTTACGATGCCGCAACCATGGGTAACCACGATTTTGATGCCGGTATAGACGGTTTTGAAAAACAATTAAAACATGCCAATTTTCCATTTTTAATTGCGAATTATGATTTCAGCGGAACGGTGTTAGAAGGTAAAACGCAGCCTTTCAAGGTGTTTCATAAAGGAGCACTCAAAATTGGGGTGTTTGGTTTAGGCATTGCACTCGAAGGTTTAGTCGATGCAAGTAATTACGGTCAAATCAAATACCTTGACCCGATTCCAGTAGCGAATCAAATTGCCAATCAATTAAAGCAGGAGCAGCAATGTGATTTAGTAATCTGTCTTTCTCATTTAGGCTATTCATACAAAGACAATAAAGTCTCTGATAAGGTCTTAGCCGATCAAACAAGCGGCATTGACCTAATTATAGGTGCACATACCCATACCTTCATGACGGCGCCTGAAATACGCAAAAACAAGCAAGGAGAAGAGGTAAGGATATTTCAGGTAGGTTTTGCAGGTATTAATTTAGGTCGAATAGACTATTATTTTGAAAAAGGGCGCAAGAAAAAGCAAGCTATTGGGCTTGCGATGCGCATAGACCAACAATTATCCGACGATTTTGAGATCGCTTAGATTTTTTTTAATAAATAATTTCATTTTCAGCGACTTATATTTTACTTTAAAATGAATTTTGATAGCTTTGATTTGAAGAATATTTAGTAGAATTTCGATTAGTTTTTGATTGTCAATCAATTATAGGTGGTATCTCGAAAAGCCTTAACTATAAAGGCTTTCACCAGTTACAAAAAAATACTCGAAAAAAATAATTTTAATTTTTTTTATTTTTTTTTTCGGCAAAAAATGCCTTCTTGCTAGTTAAAATCAACTTTGGAAAAAACAAATTTTTTTTTTATTTTTTTGTTAAGAAATAAATGCAAATATTCGTAAACCCAAATGAGAAATACTATTTCGATGGGCTTTTCACAACAACAATATTTTAAGAATAGAAATGATAGAAACTAGCACAGCAGTATGGGAGAATTGTCTTAAGATTATCAAAGACAACGTGCCGACACAAAGCTTTAAGACATGGTTTGAACCAATTAAAGCTTTAAAATTAGATGGATCCGTGCTTACCATCCAAGTACCTAGTTTGTTTTTCTACGAATGGTTAGAAGAACACTACGTAAATTTATTGCGTAAAACCATTAAACACGAACTGGGAGCAGACGCTCGTTTAGAATACAACATAGTAGTAGATAACGCTACCGCAAATTCTAAAGCTCAAACCATTAATATTCCAGCATCTCCAAATGGAGAGTTGAAAAACCCTTCGGTGCCAATTCCGGTTACCGTTCCTTCTTCTATCCGTAATCCTTTCGTGATTCCTGGATTAAAGAAAATAAACATTGACAGTCAATTAAATTCAAAATATTCATTCGATAATTTTGTTGAAGGAGATTGCAATCGTTTAGCGCGCTCTGCGGGCTTTGCAGTTGCAAACAAGCCAGGAGGCACTTCTTTTAATCCTTTGATGATATACGGCCCTACAGGCTTAGGCAAGACCCATTTAGTACATGCCATTGGTGGTGCTATTAAAGATCGTTTTCCTGAAAAACAAGTATTGTATGTAAATGCAGAAAAATTTACGCAACAATTTGTAGAGTCGATGAAAAACAATACCATCAACGATTTTAAAAACTTCTATCAATTAATAGATGTATTAATTTTAGATGATGTTCACAATTTTGCAGGAAAAGAAAAAACACAAGATATTTTCTTCCATATTTTTAACGAACTGCATCAAACCAACAAACAAATTGTTTTAACTTCAGATAAACCACCTAAAGATTTAATTGGAGTGGAAGACCGTTTATTGTCTCGTTTCAAATGGGGTTTAACAGCAGATTTGCAAATTCCAGATTTCGAAACTAGAATGGCGATTCTTTACAAGAAGATGCAATTAGATGGTATTGAATTACCTCAAGATGTAGTAGAATATGTTGCGCATAATATTGATAGTAACATGCGTGACCTAGAAGGAGCAATGGTTTCCTTGTTAGCACATTCTACGCTAAACAAAAAAGAAATTGATTTGCCTTTAGCAAAACAAATGCTAAAGAATTTCATAAAAAATTCTAGTAAAGAAATTTCGATTGAATATATTCAAAAATTAGTGTGTGAATATTTTGAAGTGCCCGTAGAATTATTAAAATCGCAAACGCGTAAAAGAGAAATTGTACAAGCAAGACAAATCTCGATGTACCTTGCAAAAAGCCATACAAAATCTTCTCTGAAGTCTATTGGTATGCACTTTGGAGGCAGAGATCACTCTACGGTAATTTATGCTTGTCAAACTGTTGAGGACTTAATAGACACCGATAAAAAGTTCCGTGCTTATGTAGCCGACATTCAGAAAAAATTAAAATTAAGCTAATTCCTTTTTAGCTTTGGTTCTAAATAATTTGGTCTAAAATAAAAAACCCAGCAATTGCTGGGTTTTTTTATGTCTTTATTTTTAAAGCTTTTACCAGCTTCCGCTGGAACCGCCGCCTCCGAAGCTTCCGCCTCCGAAGCCGCCGAATCCGCCGCTGCCACCAGAGAAATCTCCGTATGATCCTCTTCCGCCTCCTCCAAGCCAGATTGGCGGCATAAAGCCACCACCGATATTTCGGTTGCCACCAATGCCTCCCGAATTACCTCTATTTTTACTTGCTATAATCAAGTAAACAATAAAGAAACCAATGATCCACCCAAATGGAATTTTTTCGCGGCCTTTTTTAGCATAATTGCTAGCAGTATATTCTCCTGCGGCAAATTTAAAAATGGCCGAACTGGCTTGGTCTATGCCTGCGTAGTAATCGCCTTGTTTAAATGCGGGTTTTATTTCTTTTTCAATAATTCTATTACAAATAGCATCGGGCAAAACCCCTTCCATGCCATAACCAGTTTGAATGGTTACTTGACGATCTGCCAAGGCAACCAATAGCAATATGCCATTGTCCTTATCTTTTTGACCAATGCCCCAGCTTTCGGCAAGGGTGTTAGCATAATGACTAATCTCATCGCCATCTATGCTGTTCACTATTACAATACATACTTGGGTAGAAGTAGAGTCGTTGTAGGCTAACAATTTTTGTGATAAGGCGTTTTGTTGTTCGGCGCTTAGCGTATTGGTATAATCGTTTACTAATGCGCTCGACTTACTTGGAATACTTTCAGATTTTCCAATGCTTGTAATTAATACGAATAATATAAGTAGGAATTTTTTCATATTAATGTGCGATATCATTTGAAAGTTCGTTGGTATCTCCAATTTCAAAAGGAAAATATTTTTTTACTTTTTCTGCTATGGCTGTAATACCTAATATTAGGCCATTTGTAAGATCTTCCTGTTTAAATTCTTGCAGCATTATTTCTTTTACACTGTCCCAAAATTCGTTACCGGTATGTTGATTGATTCCTGCATCACCTATAATAGCAAATTTTTTATCTTCCGTAGAAAGGTAAATTAATATGCCATTTCTTAAGGCAGTTTTATGCATTCCTAATTTTTTAAATTGAAAGGCAGCTCTGTCAAGTACCTCCACCTTAGCAAAGTCTTCTACAAAAACTTTGATTTCGCAAGAGGTTTGTAATTCTGCTTTTGCTATAGCAGATTGAATACTTTGTTGTTGATCTTTTGAAAATCTGTTGATGCCCATTAGCTCGTTTTTATTGATTTTGAAGCGTTTGTTAAGCGGATAAAATTCAATTTAGAATTTTACTTCTGGCACTTTTTCAGCGCCTTTTTCTGCTTCAAAATATCCTTTTTTGCTAAAGCCAAACATGCCCGACGTAATATTATTTGGGAAAGTACGAATGGTAGAATTGTATTCTTGCGTTACTTCATTGAATCTTCCGCGTTCTACTGTAATTCTATTTTCGGTGCCTTCTAATTGTGCTTGTAATTCTAAAAAGTTTTGATTTGCTTTTAAGTCTGGGTATTTTTCAACTACCACTAACAATTTAGATAAAGAAGAACTCAATTGTCCTTGTGCTTGTTGAAATTGTTGAATTGATTCTGGACTTAATTTGCTAGCGTCTACATTAACCGATGTTGCTTTGGCTCTAGCCTCTGTAACTGCTGTTAATACGTCTTTCTCGAAATTTGCATATCCTTTAACAGTATTCACCAAATTGGGAATTAAATCTGCTCTGCGTTGGTAAACATTTTCTACTTGAGCCCATTGCGCGCTCACTTTTTCGTCTAGTTTAACCATCGAATTATAGCCGCAGCCACTGAATAAAAATACGATCGCAATTAATCCTAAAATAATAAGGTTTGTTCTTTTCATGAGTTTAATTTTTTTTAATAATTCAAATTTACAGAAATAAACCTGTTTCTACCGAGATTGTGCTAGAAAATAATGTAACAGTTTAGGTACTGCGCATTTTTTGGATAATTCTTTTTGCTTTTAGCTATATTTGTTTGCTTGTAAGATAAACACTTACCCCTATGATCAAAGAAATCGAATTAGGCATTTCGCCTGCTATTATCAACGATCCCGATGCGTTAAAAGCTTTTATATCCAAAAATATTGGTTTCCCTGTTCAGCGTATCCATGCATTTGAAATTAAGAAACAATCCATTGATGCTCGTTCCCGAATCATTGTTTTTCGAGCTAAAATGCTTGTGTATATAGATGAAGATCCTATTCAAACACCTAATCCTCATTTATTCATTCCTCAAAAAACAACGAATGCAAAGCGGGTATTGGTTATTGGTGCTGGTCCTGCAGGATTGTTTGCAGCACTGCGTTTGATAGAATTAGGATATCAACCTATTGTAATTGAAAGGGGAAAAGAGGTGCAGGCTAGGCGCAGAGATTTAGCGGCAATTAATAAAAATGGAATTGTAAATCCAGAATCTAATTATTGTTTTGGAGAAGGCGGCGCGGGCACTTATTCCGACGGAAAATTATACACTCGCTCTACTAAAAGAGGCGATGTAGATCGCATTTTAACACGCTTCATTGAACATGGCGCCGATCCAAATATTATGGTCAACGCGCGTCCGCACATTGGCACCAATAAGCTGCCGCAAATTATTGTGAAATTGCGTGAGCAAATTTTAAATTGTGGAGGCGAAATTTTATTTGATGCAAAAGTGATTGATTTCGATATCGCATTTGGTTTGTGCAAAGGCGTGCAACTAGCCGATGGCACTCGCATTGCGGCCGAAGCCTTAATTTTAGCAACTGGTCATTCGGCCAAAGATATTTATGAATTATTAGACAGAAAAAAAATTAAAATTGAAGCGAAAGCTTTTGCCATGGGCCTTCGCATCGAACATCCGCAAGCACTGATCGATCAAATTCAATATAAATGTGAATTACCACATCCAAATTTGCCACCTTCTTATTACAGTATAGTGGAGCAAATAGATGGGCGTGGCGTTTTTTCTTTTTGCATGTGTCCGGGCGGTATTGTTGCACCTTGCGCCAC
>CAIMAP010000128.1 GCA_903838995.1 uncultured bacterium
AAATACAATTCGTGATTTTTAAAAGATTCCACATCTTCAAATTTCAATTCGAAATTGGTAAGCGCCGAACCCAATACAGATAAGGGTATTTCAGTAGTTTCTGTTAAACTGGCTAAAGAATTAATGTTATATCTTTTGCTATCTGTTCCAACGCTGGCTATGTTTACACCCGCATTTTGGAATTTCAAACCATCGTAAGTATCAAAATCATTTTGTGCATCTGCTCTAAAATGAATAAAGGCTGCATCGTAATTAGCAGAATCGTATTTCATGCTCACTTTTAAATGATCTGTTAATTTATTTCTGAAAAAATTACCTGCTGCGTTAGTTACTTTATTTGCTTCGGCAATAGTAATACCACCAGTTGCACCAGTTTGTTGCACAAAGAATGCTTGACCAGATGCTATGTATTGTGTTGCACTACCAGTTGTACCATTCCATGCTACATATGCACCCGAACTAGGATTGTATGTGTTATAAGTTGCAGAAATATCAGTGCCTTTAGTAACCGCGTTCCAATCTATGGTTGCTGGATATGGATTACCCACTAAATTAAATCCCGAATTGGTATTGCTATTTGTTTTAGTGGTTGCAATACTTACAGAAGCACCTGGGTAAGTTCCGGTTACACTTAAGGTCGTATTGGTTGGTGTAGCAACACCACCAGTTAAACTAATGGTTCTATCACCTCTTACTAAAACTCTAAATCCTTTACCATTAGTTAAAGCTTGGGTATTCCCATCTGTAAATGCCGTCCATCCTGGATCACTTGTAGCACCCGAACCTACCGTAACATCGCTACCCGCTAATAATTCGTTATAACCAAATGCACTAGCTGAATTGGTTGTAGATTGATCAAAATTATTTCCAACTGTACCACCAGTAATTTGCGTTCCAATACCTGCAGTATTTGTTCCATTGTTTCTCCAATTAGCGGCAGTTGCACCAACTACCGGTGATGCTAAGAACCTGAATTTACGCAAGGCAGGAATGTAGCGTTCTACGGTGATATTACCAGTAATAGTACCTGCAGAATTTGCAATACTTGCAGTTCCGTTTACGTCAGATTTTAGCGTGAAGGTTGCACCATTAGCAATAGTTAAAGTCTTACCCGTTGGAACTATTAAAGAAGTATTTCCACTTATAGTTAAGGTTCTACCAGATGCCAAAGTATAATCAACATCCATTATTATAGCACCTGAACTTATGGTAATATTATCTGTAGTTAATGGAACTGTTCCTAAACTCCAATTACTAGTGGTGTTCCAATTATTTGAGTTAGTGCCTGACCAATTGTTAGTTGGAATAACAGTTAAAATCAATTCCCCACTTGAAATTGATAATGCCCCTGTAGTATTTGCTGCTAAACCAGAACCTCCAATGCTAAGTGCGCCTATTGTTCCAGTAACACCAGTTGCAGATCCACTTTTAGCAATTAATTTATAGGTTCCCACAGCTAAAGCAGTTGTAGTTGTAACTGTTATAGGTGCGCTATTTAATACTAATTCACCGGCCGTAGCACCTGTTACTGTTAGTGCTGAGGTTACCCCTCCGGCATATGAATTAAATGCTAAACCACCAGAAGATAGTGTTAAATTTTTTGAGCTTGCTACGGTAATAGTACCTGTAGTATTGCTACCTGTTGATGATGATTTTAATGTTTGAGAACTTTCTAATGAAAGTGCATTTGTTAATCCTGAAACATCAAAAGTACCTCCAGAACCAATAGTTATATTGGGGGAGTTAGCAATTGATCCAGTTGTTGATAGTGCTAATGTACCGGTTGATATAGTTGTATTGCCTGAATAAGTATTTACTCGAGTTAATGTAAGAGTTCCAGATCCAGATCCGGCTTTGGTAAGATTTTTGCCTGTTCCGCTTATAATACAACTAATTATCACAGCACCTGTTCCATCAATATTTATAATATTTTCAGTTGTATTGTTTATGGATAAATTTAATAAATAGATTGGGTATGCAATATTAATACCATCGATTAAAAAATTACCAGTGCCAACATTTCTTAATATCACATTATTTATAGCATTAATTGTTGCGCCATATAAAAACAATGTTCCGGTATTTGCAATACCACCCCCGTTAGCTAATCTTAGTTCAAAGGTCCTATCAAGCATAATTCCACCTACAGATAACCCTCCATAAAAATCAAGAGAAGCATCAGGATGATTCATCATCATCCACATTACATTATTTAATGCTGGTTTATTAGTAAAAATAGCATATTGTGTATTGGGTATTCCAACTCCTGGACTCCCACTTGTTGAATGCACGCCTGGATATGAACCTGGAGTCCAAGATGCGTTATCACCCCAAGATGTACCTTGTTGATGGGAAAAAGTATACTGCCCCATTACACTCCCTCCCATCATTACCAACACCAAGAGTACAAAGCCTTGCTTAGCCCAATAAATTTTACTAATTATTTTTTTTATGTTAATAATTCCGGTGCTTTTCAGCTTAACTCGTATCATACGTTTGTTTTTAGGTAAAATATCTTATTGTTTAATTTCTGTTAAATTTAAACAACGAGGTTTTCACATGCTAAAAAGGGATGTCTAAGAAACTAACAACCTGTCTATTTTTTGGAGACAGCTACACATCAGGAATTTATGAAATCAATTAAGTCTATTGGTGTGCCTCCATGAAACTTTTTAAAAGGCTTATAGAGTGCTGTTCTAGAATTAAAACCTGACTCTAAGGCTAAACCCTCGACAGAAAATTGAGCATATTTAGGATTTTTGACGATTTCTACAAAATACTCCACACGGTGTTTGTTAATCAAATTACTAAAATTCATTTGATACAATTTAAAGATCTGTTCGTTGAACAATTCCTTTTCATCTATGCTGTTATTTTTACAAAAATGTTCAATATTAGCCTCTTTATTTAAAAAATAAAAATTACTAAAAAATGGAGTATAGAAATTCCTATCGTTAAGCCTTAAAGCATCGTTATTTTTAAATTTCTTCAAATCAAACTTGGTTATATCTTGGTTGTTTAAAAAGGATGGCCGATAGATGGTTAGTAAAAAAATTGCTAAACAGATAAAATTATATACTACAAACAAATAGTTTAAATATGCGGTATTTCTATAGAAAAAAATAGAGATAAACATATTTAAACCCACTGAAATGAATACAAAACCGATAATAAGTGTAATCCACTTTATCAATTTTAATTGATATAAGTTGTTTTTTGATTTGTTAGCCCTAAGCGTGTTAACTAATTTAAATAATGAAAATAATAAAATAGCTCTTTGTAAAAATCTCGTAATATTAATCAAAGTAGAATGATCATTGAAACGGAGCGAAAATACAGTGTAATTAAGCTCTTTGCTAGTATCTATATTAGACACACTAATGTAATTATTGATATTTATAAACAATATCAATATGCTACTCCACCATACCCATTTTTCTATTTTACCAGAATTTAAAATAGATAACGAAAACAACCCAGAACCAAATATTCCAAAATTAATAAATGGTGAGAATTTCAAAATATCAGCAAATGAATAATTCATCCACAGTAAAATATCGAGAAAAAGAAGTGAAGAGATTAAAACAGCAAAGCATATTTTGAAAATAATTGGCCGCTTAAACTTGAAAATAAAATCGATTAAAGCAAGTACACCCAATACAATAGTTGAGATGTGTAAATAACTTACAAATGTTTGAAAACTATGAGCTGAAGTTAAACTTTGATACATATCATACGAATCCCTCCACCTATTTTTTAAAATTCTCTAAAAATTTGCCAACCTGCTTGATTAATCTATCTAATAAGTTAACAATACTAATCTTTAAAAAAATGGTTTAACCTATCAGATTTGCTACACTATGCATTATGTAGCAAAAAAAGGCCCGGATAATTCCGAGCCTTTTTTTTAAGATTATAATAAATTAAATGATTTCGTCTTCTTCTTTTTTCTTGCGTAAACGAGCGGCGCCATATGCAAAACCAGCACCAACTAAAATAGAGATGCCACCATCAATTGGCACATCCGGATCAGTTGGGAAACCAGGTGTATCTGGCGAACCACCTTCCCCGTTAGGTTCTATGTTGTCATAGGTACTTTCAAAATCTATTTCTGGTAATTCATCATCGGCAACAGGGGCATCTGCGTCTATTTTGTTACTATTGATTAAGATTTCAATAAGGCTTGAAGCAGCACCTGCATTTGCATCTAATGCTCTATTAGTTTCTACTGCAGCATAAGTTGGAGCTATAAAAAATCCAGTTGCTAAAAAAGCGATAATATATTTGTTTATTATTTTCATTTCTTCTCTTTTTCTAGGATATAATTATTTAATAAACTTTATTGATTGATGAATCGATTTGCTCTGTAACTTAATAAAATAGCTGCCTTGCGCTAAATTATCAATGGCAATTGTATGGTCTTTTGCCGTAGTAAAATCTAAACTACCTTGTTGCATTCTCGCACCTAATTTATTGAATATTTCAAAACTTACATTTTCGTTATTGGTGTTTTTAACATCTAACAATAAATGAATAGTATTAGCTGCAGGATTTGGATACAAAATAAATGCATTGGCATTTTTGTTATTGTTTTGAATGCCTGTTGCCTTCTGCACAAATACAATTTTAAAACGACCATCTTTAACCGATGCAGAATCCGAACTTAATGTAATCGG
>CAIMAP010000129.1 GCA_903838995.1 uncultured bacterium
AAAGCCGATGCGCAAATGCAAGCAGAAGGAATTGTAGCAGTAGGCGATATTTCGAATAATTTATCGAGCATTGAAATAAAAAAACAATCGCCGATTTTTTACCATACTTTTTTTGAAGTCATCGGATTTAATCCAGCAGCGGCCGAAAAAATTATAATGGATGCTTTGCAAATGCAAGCAGCCGCAAAGCTAAGCCATTCGAGCATTGTACCGCATGCACCTTATTCGGTTTCGAGTAAGTTGATGCAGGCGATTGCTGCATTAGCCAACAATCAAACCATCAGTATTCATAACCAAGAATCTGCTGCAGAAAATATGTTTATGCAAAATGCCAGCGGAGATTTTACGCGTTTATACGAAAAATTCGGTATTGATATTTCGCATTTCGAAGCTGGATTTGATTCTTCGCTTGCATCTTACATTCAAAAATTTCAATCTCAAAAATTGGGATTGGTCCACAATACTTATCTATCTCCCGCAGATATGGAACTCGCCATACAATCGGGTAACGAAATATATTATGTGATTTGTGCCAATGCCAATTTATTCATCGAAAATAAATTACCCGATATTTCGTTCTTACAAGCAGCAGGTGCAAATATTTGTTTGGGAACCGATAGTTTAGCCTCGAACCATAGTTTGTCTATGTTAGCCGAAATAAATACCATTCGGGCAGCTTACCCGCAAATACCTTTGGCCGAGCTATTACAATGGGCTACGCTCAATGGCGCAGCATTTTTAGGATTGAGCGATCATTTGGGTGCGTTTAAAATAGGGAGCAAGCCGGGTATTAATTTAATGAATAAAGATTTAAAAAGCTTAAGGGTAATTGCCGCGGCATCCACCCAAAAAAATTATATTTGAGCAATGAATAAAACAATCAAATTTCTTTCTTTTTTATTACTGGCGATTTTATTTTTTGCTTGTAAGCCCGAGCAGCTCATCACTACCGATCCTTCGGCTAAAATTACTTTTTCTAAAGACACCGTTTTATTTGATACTGTTTTTACAACCGTAGGCAGCGTTACCAAACGTTTTGTGATTTACAATAAAAATAAAAACGCCATCAATATTTCGAATATTCATTTAACCAACGAAAATAATTTTGCGACATACCGTTTAAACGCCGATGGCATAGCCGGAAATAATATTGCCGACTTAGAAATAAAAGGCAACGATTCTGCTTTTGTTTTTGTGGAAGTAACGCTCAAAGCCAATGCAGCCGAGCGTCCGTTTCTAATTGCAGATTCTATTCAGTTTACTTATAACGAGCAAAAAGCGCAAGTGCAATTATTATCCTATGGACAAAACGCGCATTTTTATTCTGATAGTATTTTAACTGGAAATATAACTTGGGCCAACGATTTACCATATGTAATTTATGGGGGCATTTTAGTAGACAGCTTAAGTAAACTAACTATTGAGCCGGGGGTAAGAATTTATTTACACCAAAACGCGGTGATGTATGCCAAAGGCACCATCGAAATGAATGGAACCCAAACAGATTCGATTACTTTACAAGGCGACCGCAGAGAAAGCGAATATTATAATGAGCCGGGGCAATGGAGTTGCGTGCAATTTTTACCTGGAAGCATAAACAATAAAATTTCTTATACCACCATTAAAAAT
>CAIMAP010000130.1 GCA_903838995.1 uncultured bacterium
CGCGCAGAATTCAACTTTAGTTTAAATGCTGTTGAACCAGCAAAAGACAAAGAAGGTGTAAAGAAAACTTGGGAAGAAAAAAACTTTCAAGGCGTTCCAGTAACTGCAGTAGTAACTTTACTTTCTAAAAATCAAAATGATAATAAAAATGCGGAAGCAGAAGTAGTAAAATACTTATTGAGTAAAATCAATGCAACCGACTTTAAATTTGATCAATTAGAAGCTACAGTAGTAGCGCCTACTAGTTATGTATTAGTTGGCCAAACATACGAAGCGGATGTTTTTATTTCTGCATCTAGTAAATCACAAGCACCAAACATTGTAGTAGGTGGTCGTTCTTTACCAGTAGAAAATGGAAAAGGAAAATACAAAGTTACACCAACCCAAGAAGGATTTATTAAATGGGGTGGGGTGATCAATATTAAAGGACCAGATGGTTCAATCAAACCTTATAAGTTTGAATCTGAATACCAATCGGCAAAACCTACTGCGGTAATTTCTGCAGATAAAATGAATGTACTTTACATTGGAGTAGATAACCCTATTTCGGTTTCAGTACCCGGTTTACCTAAAGAAAAATTACGTGCATCTATTGTTGGTAAAGGCGCATTAACTGGTGGAAACGGTAAATACATTGCTAGAGTTACAGATGCAGGAAAAGTAATGATTTCTGTTAGCGGTGAAGTTTCTAAAGGAAATGTAAAAGTATTAGGTGGAATGGAATACCGTGTAAAGCGTGTACCAGATCCAGTGGCTAAAGTAGGTGGTATTACAAGTGGACCAATGAATGCTTCTCAATTGAGAGCACAAAGAGGGGTGTTTGCAGTACTAGAAAACTTTGACTTCGATTTAAAATTCAATGTAAAATCATATACCGTAACTATTATTAGAGCAAGACAAGACCCTTTAAGATTATCTGTATCGGGTGCTGGTATTACCACTGAAGTAGTAAGCGCAATGAATGCATTGGGTCCAAAAGATAAAGTATTATTCGATGACATTATCGCGTCTGGTCCTGATGGATCTAACAGAAGATTAAATAGTGTTATTATTAGCGTGCAATAAATCTATAATCTTATAGAAATGAAAAATAAACTAATTATCACCTTAATGGCCTTACTGTTTACAGTAAGTGTAAGCTTTGCCCAAACGGAACCACCTTTAGATGGCGTGTACCAAAAGAGCAATGTAAAAACTGCAAGCGTTACTTCTTATGCTCCTTTGAGAGAAGCAGATGTAATGTGGGCTAAACGCGTTTGGCGTGTAATTGATTTGAGAGAAAAACAAAATCTCCCAATGACATACCCACGTGCAAAGCTAATCGATGTAATTATGGATGCGGTTTTAGCAGGAGAATTAACTGCTTACAATCCTAATCCATCTGGTCCAAAAGATTTTGGCGATGAGTTTAAAGTGCCTATGACACCCGAAGAAGTGGCTGCTATTGGAGCAGGAAGCGATACTTTAGATGTTGAGCAATTAGACGGTACATTCACTAAAGAAATTTCTACGCGTACGTTAAATAGAGATGATATTGTAGCTTACCGTTTAAAAGAAGAATGGTTCTTTGATAAACAACGTTCTATTTATGAGCCAAGAATCATTGGTGTAGCACCAGTTTATATCATGCGTAATTCTTCAGGAGAAGAAGTTGGTAAAGCAGCATTGTTCTGGATTTACTTTAACGATGCAAGAAAAATTTTAGCGCAAGCAGAAGTTTTCAATCGTCAGAATGATGCAGGTCGTTTAAGCTATGATGATTTCTTTGTACAAAGATTATTCAGTAGTTATATTACGAAATGGTCTAACGAAAAAGATTACCGTATCGAAGATTATGCAACCGGAATGGATGCATTAATCGAAGCCAATAGAATTAAATTGGAATTGTTCAATAAAGAACATGACCTTTGGGAATACTAGAATTTTTAAAATTCAAAAAAAAGTTGATCTAATTAGGTCAACTTTTTTTTTGATTGATTGTTATTAAAATAAATATGGCCGTTTTCGAATACAAAAATAGTTTAGCTGAAATTCCTCATAAACCAGGGGTATATCAGTATTACGACGAAGCGGGAACCATCATTTATATTGGTAAAGCAAAAGATTTACGCAACAGGGTTGGGTCTTATTTTAATAATGACCGAGTAAATGCGAAAACGAAAACACTCGTTAGTAAAATTAGAGACATTAAGTTTACGATTGTTGATACCGAGATTGATGCTTGGTTATTAGAAAACGCACTAATCAAAAAACACCAGCCGCGTTATAATATTATGCTTAAGGATGATAAAACATTTTCATCTATCTGCATAAAAAAAGAAAACTTCCCTCGCATTTTTCCTACGCGCAGAATTATTAAAGATGGCTCTACTTATTTAGGCCCCTATGCTTCCGCAAAAATGATGCATACGGTTTTAGACTTTATCAAAACATTATATCCGCTTCGTAATTGTAATCTTGCTTTGTCGCCTGCTAATATTGCGAGTGGTAAATTTAAAGTATGTTTAGAATACCAAATCGGAAATTGTAAAGGGCCTTGTCAAGCATTGCAAACCGAAGAGGCATATAACAAAGACATTCAAGACATCAAAGATTTATTAAAGGGAAATATCAACCCGATTTTAAATGATTTAAAACAAAACATGAAAGCCGCTGCCGCTGGGCTAAACTTCGAATTAGCCGCTGCATACAAAGAAAAGATAGACACTTTAGAAAACTACCAAAGTAAATCAACGGTGGTAAGTACTACCATAGACGATGTCGATGTATTCTCTATTTCTTCTGATGATAAAATGGCTTTTGTAAATTATTTAAAAGTGAACAAAGGCGTGATTACGCAAACGCAAACCATCGAACTACGTAAAAAATTAGACGAAAGTGACGAGGAACTTTTATTGTTTGCAATCAGTGACTTCCGTGCTAAATTCGAAAGTACTGCTAAAGAAATTATTGTTCCATTCGAATTGGAACTTTCGAGTAATGAGCGCATCAAATTTATCGTACCTAAATTAGGGGATAAAAAAAACCTATTAGACCTTTCTTTAAAAAATACGCTCTTCTATAAAAAGTCGAGGTTAGATCAATACGAAAAATTAAATCCCGAAGTTAGGACAGAACGCTTGTTAACGCAAATGAAAAAAGATTTGCGACTCAATCAATTGCCCGTTCACATTGAATGTTTTGATAATTCTAATTTTCAAGGAGATTATCCGGTGTCGGCCATTGTGGTCTTTAAAAATGCCAGGCCATCTAAAAAAGATTATCGACACTTTAATGTAAAAACGGTACAAGGGCCTAACGATTTTGCCACTATGGAAGAGGCTGTTTTTAGGCGCTATAAGCGATTGATAGAAGAAAATGAGCCGTTGCCTCAATTGGTAGTGATTGATGGCGGTAAGGGGCAATTATCGGCTGCTATGAACAGTTTAAAGAAATTGGGTATTGAAAAAAAACTTACCGTGATTGGTATTGCCAAAAGATTAGAGGAAATCTATTATCCAGGCGACTCCGTTCCATTGTATATCGATAAAAAGTCGGATAGTTTAAGAATCATTCAACAACTTCGAGATGAAGCACATCGATTTGGCATTACCTTTCATCGACTAAAAAGAGATAAAGGCACCCTTGTTTCAGAATTAGAAAATATAGAGGGTATTGGAAAAGTGAGTATCGAAAAATTATTAAGCAAATTTAAATCTGTCAAAAAAATAAAAATGGCCAGTTCTGACGAACTAGCCACTGTCATCAATCAAAAGCAAATACTTGCTTTGCAAAATTATTTTGCTACAAGCCTTTAGAAATCTAAACTCGGATTAGTTGCACCACTCGATTGCTTTTTAAATTTATCACAATCTATTTCTACATCTAAACCTCCAGCCGGTGGTGTAAAATCTCCTTTACTTATTTTTAAAGTAGCATCTGCATAAACTTTTTTCATATACAGCGCCCATATCGGTAATGCGGTATTTGCGCCTTCTCCTAAATTAGTGGATCTAAAATGCACCGATCGATCTTCGGCTCCGGTCCATACACCCGACACTAAATCGGGCGTAATACCAATGAACCAACCATCAGAGTTTTCTTGTGTGGTACCCGTTTTGCCGGCAATGGGATTCGTAAAACGATAGCGTGGTCCGCGTAATCTTAAGCCAGTTCCTTTATCAATAACACCTCGTAACATGTAGAGCATTAAGTAAGCAGTTTGCTCGCTCAAGGCATCCACTTTACGCGGAATTTTTTCATATAACACATTGCCATTTTTATCTTCAATTCTAGAAATGTAAACAGGTTCGGTCCAAACACCTTTATTGGCATAAGTTGAATAGGCGCCAACCATTTCATATAAAGAAACATCTGCCGTTCCTAAACAAATCGAAGGATAGGCAGGAATGTCGGAAGTGATGCCCATTTTTTTAGCCACATTAACGACCGCTTGTGGTCCAACTTGTTTCATCATAAATGCGGTAATTAAATTAACCGAATTGGCCAAGCCATTTCTTAAGGTCATCATACCACCTTGTTTGCCATCCGAATTTTTTGGAGACCAATTATCAAAATCTTCAAACACAATGGGCAAGTTTGGCGCTTCGTAACAAGGCGACCAACCATTATCCATCGCTACTGTGTATACAAAAGGTTTGAAGGTAGAACCCACTTGTCGTTTGCCCATTTTTACTTGGTCGTATTTAAAATACTCATAGTTTGGACCACCTACCCATGCTTTAATGGCGCCATTGTGTGGATCCATAGACATAAAACTAGAACGCAAATACCATTTGTAATATTTAATCGAATCGATCGGAGAAAGCGTGGTATCAATATCTCCGGCCCAAGAAAACAAAGTCATTTTTATAGGCGTATCAAATATTTTTTTAATCTCACTTTCTGCTATTCCATCTTCTTTTAATTGTTGATAGCGATCGCTACGACGCATGGAAGTTGAAATGATATCGGTATTTTCTCCCCAAGGAGTTTTGCCTTTCCAATGTTTGTAAAATTCTGCTTGTAAATAAGTTAAATGTTCTTTCACCGCTGCTTCGGCGTAGGCCTGCATCCTAGAATCAATTGTGGTATAAATTTTTAAACCATCTCTGTATATATCGTAAGTTTCGCCATCTGCCTTTTTATTCTCTTTACACCATGCGGTTACTTCTTGTCTAACATATTCTCTAAAATAGGTAGCTAAGCCTTGGTTATGATCGGGGCTTTGAAATTGCAGGTTTAATTCTTTGCTGGTATTTTCTGTTAATTGTGCTTCAGAAATAAAACCATATTTTTCCATCTGTTCCAAAACCACATTTCTTCTTTTGATCGCTCGTTCTGGATTTTTTATCGGAGAAAAAACAGTAGTTCCTTTTAAGATGCCGACCAATAAAGCAGATTCGTCTATACTTAATTTATCGGGAGTTTTACTGAAATAAGTTTTAGCTGCCGCTTTGATTCCATAAGAATTACTGCCAAAATCTACCGTATTAAAATACATGGTGATAATTTCTTCTTTGGTGTAATTCCGCTCAATCTTAATAGCAGTAAGCCATTCCTTTAATTTAATAATTCCGATATTAAAAATATTTTGTTTTTTTCGAGGAAATAAATTTTTAGCTAATTGTTGGGTGATGGTACTTGATCCTCTTTTTTTACCAATAGCACTATAAAATATAATAGCAAAAGTTCCTTTCAAATCTACTCCAGAATGTTTGTAAAATCTTACATCTTCTGTAGCAATTAAGGCATTCACTAAATTAGGCGAAAGGTCTTTGTATTTTGCATTTGACCTGTTTTGAATAAAATAAGTACCTAGAATATTTCCATCAGAAGAAATTACTTCCGTAGCTAAATTACTTTTTGGATTTTCTAAATCTCTAAAGGATGGTAATTCGCCAAATAGCCCAAAGCCTACGCTCGAAATTAAAAGCACAAATGTTAAAAGGCCATAAATAATCACTTTCCAAAAAAGTTTTGTGTAGTGGCTAATGTCTTCTTGGCTTAGGTTTGAAGGGTTACTCATTGTTTTCTATATTACTTTCGTAAAATTGCAAATATTGTTTGATATCTTTTTTGGCTTGTAAAATTTTATAATTTTTTTCTGAGATAATACTCAATTGATAATTTCCTTTAGACAATTTAATCACATCGGACGCTTGTTTGTTTAAGCTAATGAGGTATTCTTTTGCTTTATTAATTTCTGTAAAACTACTAATGGTAACTAATTGAATGTTATCTCCAATTAATTCTGAGTTCACACTGAGGTTTAATAAGGAGAATTGAAAACCATTAAATTTACTAGTTTGAATTTTAGTTTCTTTTAAAATAGCTTTTTCATCTGTAGAAATAATCGCCAAAAAAGGGCCTCTACTTTCTAAGCTGTAAGGAGAAGGCTCGTTACTTTTTACTTCAGCCGATTTTGGGTTTTTTATTTGGTTTATTTTTTGTAAAGTTTCTCTGGCTATGTTTGCGGTTTCTGCAGAAGGATAGTTTTTAATTAAATCGTTTAATGCAAATTCAAAGGCATCCATATTATTTGTTTTAGCCTTGCAAAGGGCATATAAATAGGCGTATTTGGGTCCTATGCTGGTATTAAAATAAGTACTATCAACAAATTTTTTCTTACTCATCACTAGCTCATAATTTGCCGCTAAGTAATAAGTATATACACTATCGTAAAAGTGCATGGCTTTTTTATTTTTTTCTTCTGTATCCGATACAAATTTTGGATCTGCAATAACTTTGGCAAATAAAGAATTTGGAAACTCTGTTACTATTTTCTGCTTATAATTTTCTGCAGCTGTTTTATTTGGAATGGCATTATACATTCTATATAAATGAAAATAGCTTTCCACTTTGAATTTATTTTCTGGGAAACGCTTTAATAAATTTTCATAGTATTTAATAGCAGACTTATGGTCTACAATATCTTCTCTATAACATTGGCCAACATTATATAGACCCATTGCAATTTTTGCATCAGAATTTTGCAGTTGCAATGGTGTTAATGGGATATTGGCTAAATATTTTTTTCTTAATACGGCACTTTCATCTTTAGCGTCTTTACCTTTGCTACTGTCGCCTTCTTGGGTGCTGCTTTCTTCTGAGCTACTCATGTTTAAGGTCGTATAGCTTTCTTTATTAGACCTTCTCCAGTTGTCTTCGAGTGTTCTACGACCGTAGCGTTTCATAAATTCCGAATAGCCCAAACTAAGCGAGGAAGTATTGTAAAAATACCAGGTAGTACTAGGTTTGTTTACCGCAAACCCTTCGTTTTCTAATATAGGTTTGTTATTAAATGATTCTTTTAGTTTAATTAGCGCGGCCTCTTCTTTTTCTTTTTGTTCGAGTGCTTTTTTTACTGTTCGGTCAAGTAATTTATTTCGGTCTGTTTCCGAAAGCTTGGCTACTTTTTGTAAGCTATCTTCTAGTTCAATTACATTTAAATTTTCGACTAGCTTGTTTAAACTGGTTTTTCTGTTTTGAACCAAATCGTAGTCTGGATGCAATTTTGCTAAAAATGTTCCTGCGCTGTCGTAAAAAATTTGCGCTAATTGGTATCGCTTATCTTCAAAATAAATACTGGCAATTTTATAAAAAGAAAGTCCTTTTTGTGCAGTATTGTTCACACTCGTAGCAGAAGATAATTTGTAATATATAATAGCTTTCGGAATGTTATTTTGGTTCTCGTAAATAGTAGCTAGCGAGAAATATATTTGATCTTTGAACTCTTTATTCTTCTCATCTTTCAGCATTTTATTCAGACTGCGTTCTATTTCTTTTTTAGATGCATTGCTTTTTGATTCGAAAAGACGAGCAGAATTAATCCTGGCATTAAAGGCCATATCGTAGGGTGGGTTATACTTCAACACCTTTTGGTAGGCAATAGCAGCTTTGCCTGTCTCTTTAATTTTTTCGTATAGCTGAGCTGTTAAATAGGTATATCGCGCTTGATTACTTTTTTTCTTTTCAATCGGTATTGTTTTTTCTAAATACTCAATTGTTTTTTCGTAATTCTTTTTTACAAAATGATAATTTGCAATGCTGGTAAATAAATCGGGCAATAATTTTTTAGGAAAGGTTTCGCTTCCTAAAGCAATATTAATAACCGATTCGGCCTGCTGAAATTTATTTAATTCGACATAACAATTAATGAGCCAGATATAAGATTTATTTCCGGTAAAGGTATTTTTATATTTGCCGGCAACATATTGGAATGATTCAATCGCACCGAAATAATCTTTTTTGTAATAGTTGGCTCTACCTATTTCGAAATAACAATCGTCTATCCAATTACTTTTTTCGTGCCTTTGAATAACAAACGATGCTTTTTTAATGGCCTCGTCTAATGGTTGATTTCCAGCTTTAGATCCTTTGGCATTTTCACCAGTACTTGCTGCTCCTGCTTTTTTATATATCGGCAACAATTGGTCGTATTCATCTTTAATACTCACTTCGCTTTGCGCAGCTACTTGGTCTATTTTTAGCTTCGCATTAAAATACCCATTATAATGGGCCGTAATATTGTGGTAGGCTTTTTGAATAAGCGATTGTTTCTTACTTGTTTTGCAAGCAGTAAAACTCCCTAAAAAGAGCGTTAAAAGAAGGATTCGATATAGTGGTGTATTTTTTTTCAATCTTTTGCTAGGTTAGCTATACTAACGGATTACAAATTTATTTTATTTCCTCAATTATTGTTGTTTTTTAATCGATAATGAAAAAGAGGTCCTTTTCAAGAAAATTGGTTTAATTTGCAATAATAATGGTACAAAAGAAGAAATCCTTATTAGCACGATTAAAAGTTAATTACAAGATTGTATTCTTGAATGACGATACATTCGAAGAAAAAGCAGCCTTTACCCTTAATCGTTTAAATGTGTTCATCGTATCGAGTTTGCTTTTGGTCATGCTCATTACCCTGGTAACTTCTATTTTAATTTTTACGCCTTTAAAAGAATATATTCCTGGCTATGCAGATGTATCGCTACGCAGAGATATTGCTCAAATGTCTTTAAAAGTAGACTCCCTAGAAGATTTACTGGTTTCGAACGATCAATACATCGACAATATCAAGCAAGTTATTAATGGCAAAGCTGGCAGTAACGATACCTTAAATATTCATAGCAAACCACAATTAATAGATACAAATTTTAGAATTGGCGCAAAACCTGCCGAAGATTCTATGTTAAGGATGATGATTGAAGATCAGAACCAATATGGCATTGCCGCTGCAGATGCCCCTAAAAAGGTCTCAGGTATTGCGGGTTACGCTTTCTTTACACCTGTAAAGGGAAGTGTCAAAGAAAAATTCAACACCCGTAATAATCATTTTGGAATCGATATTGCCACGGCTAAAGGCGAAACCATTAAAGCTGCTTTAGAAGGAACAGTTGTATTTGGCGCTTGGACCACAGAAAATGGCTATGTAATTGCTATCCAACATAGTAACGATTTGGTTTCTATCTACAAGCACAACGCGGTGCTTTTGAAAAAAGTTGGTAACTTTGTAAGAGTTGGAGAGCCAGTAGCCATTGTAGGGTCGACAGGAGAACTTTCTAATGGTCCGCATTTACATTTTGAGTTATGGTATAGAGGGAATGCGGTTAACCCTATCAATTACATTCATTTTTAAGCAGATGTTTACAAAAAAAGAACATATCACCACCACAGAAAACGTTCAAAGTGGCTCCATCAATTTAATTGGTGTAGGCACCTGTATAACAGGCGATATTACTTGTAAAGGCGATATTCGTATAGATGGTGAAATAACCGGCCATGTAGATGCTAAAGCAAAAGTAGTGATGGGTGGAACGGGCATTGTCATAGGCAATATCAATGGCACCAGTGCCGACATCAGTGGTATAGTTAAAGGCAATATTACCGTTAACGATACTTTATTTTTGAAAGCTACTGCTAAAGTAGAAGGCAATTTAATTACCAATAAATTGATTGTAGAAGCGGGCGCTGTATTTACTGGCCATTGTCATATGGGCGTATTGCCAACTTTGCCGCGAGAAGAAGATGGACAATAATCCTTATGCCCAATATTCCAGTATCGCCTTTCAACTATTAGCCAGTATAGGACTTTGCGCCTACCTAGGCCAAAAAATAGATCATTATTATGCTACCCAAACTCCTATTTTTACTGCATTAATGGTTATTGTAGGCATTGCTGCTGGTTTGTACTTGGTCGTAAAACAAGTTAGAAGAAACAATCATGACAAAAAATAAGCTTTTCCCATTTACACCCGTTTTTACAATTATCAGCGCTATTATTTTCAGTTCCATTTATTTGATGCGCAATAATCCGAGCATTAGCAGCTTAATATCTGCAGACATTTACCTCTTTTTTGCTTTTTTTGCTAGCATCACTTATGCTGCTTTTCAAATATCCATGGCAGGCATCAAAAAAGGTGGCGAAAATGCCATTATTTTTATCATGGGAGGAATAGCAACCAAGTTATTATTAACCATGGTTTTCGCCTTAATTTATGTTTATTCGCACAAGGTTGGCAAGCTGCAATTTTTAAGCAATTTCTTTATTTTATATTTTATCTATTCTGCCTTTGAAATTTATTCCTTATTGTATAACTTGCGCGCTCAAAAAATACAATAAAAACTCAATCTAAATGCGCATAATAGGCCTTTTTAAACCGAATCGAAATAAATTCATCCTTATACTTGCTATTTTAAGCTTCAGCTCGGCAATTTTATTTGCTAATGAGCCAGCTAAAAATGCAGATTCGGAACATGCCGATGCCATTGTTGAAGTGCAAGATAGCTCTGCTGTCGTAGCCGAAAATGCAGAAGCTACGCACGAAAACGCCAAAGAAGAAAAATTCAATCCTTCTGAATTAATATTAGAACATATTGCAGATTCGCACGACTGGCATTTATGGGGTCATACTTCTTTGCCATTGCCCATCATTTTATATACACCCAAAGGCTTAGAAGTATTCTCATCTAGTCATTTTCATCATGGAGAGCATCCGTATACCACTGCAAACTATACTTATAAGATCGAAGAAAATAAAATTGTTGTTTTAAATGCAGCAAATGAAGTTGACGAAGCAGTTACCAAAACAATCATCGATATTTCTATTACTAAAAACGTTTGCTCTTTATTAATATCTGTCGCATTATTGTTGTTCATCTTCTTAAGCGTTGCAAATGCTTATAAAAATACGGTTGGTAAAGCGCCTAAAGGTTTTCAATCTATGATTGAACCAATCATCTTATTTGTGAGAGATGATGTAGCTAAGCCCAACTTAGGTAAGAAATACGCGAAGTTCATGCCCTTTCTGTTAACTATTTTCTTCTTTATCTGGATCAATAATATGATGGGTTTAATTCCTTTCTTTCCAGGAGGAGCGAATGTTTCGGGTAATATCGCATTTACCATGGTATTGGCATTAGTTACTTTTATCGTTATTACAGTAAATGGTGGTAAGGTTTACTGGAGTCATATTTTTGCACCTCATGTACCTTGGTGGTTATATCCATTATTGGTCCCAGTAGAAGTTTTCGGCATGTTTACTAAGCCTATTGCTTTAATGATTCGTTTGTTTGCAAACATTACTGCAGGACATATTTTAGTATTGAGTTTAATCTCTTTGATATTTATTTTTAAATCTGCAGCCATTGCAACAGTTGCAGTTCCATTTACGGTGTTTATCAGTGTAATCGAATTATTAGTTGCATTTTTACAAGCATATATTTTTACCATGTTGGCGGCGCTATTTATCGGAATGGCAGTAGAAGAACCACATGCAGCAGATCACCATTAATTAGAATTATTGTTTAACCAAATATAAAATCAAATCATCATGACAGGAAGTATCGCTGCAATTGGTGCCGGTTTAGCTGCTATAGGAGCAGGAATCGGTATCGGAAGAATTGGCGGATCTGCATTAGAAGGTATCGCAAGACAACCAGAAGCTGCATCAAAGATCCAAGCAACAATGTTAATCGCTGCGGCATTCGTAGAAGCGGTTTCATTATTCGCCGTAGTAGTTGCATTATTAGGAAACGGTTGATCCGTTGTAAAGAAGTCTGTAACGATTGGTTACAGACTCTCTTTATTTTAAACATTAACGATTTTAAATCAGCATAAAAAAATGGAATTAGTAACCCCAAGTATTGGATTAGTTTTTTGGACAACGATAGCATTCTTAGTCTTGATTTTTGTTTTAGGCAAATTTGCTTGGAAACCAATTATGCAAGCACTTGCAGAGCGTGAGCAATCTATCGAAGACGCTTTGTCTTCTGCAGAAAAAGCAAAAGAAGAATTAACAAGATTAAACAACGAGAGTGAGCAATTATTAAAAGTTGCAAGAGCAGAGCGCGATACTATTTTAAAAGAAGCAAAGCAATTAAGAGATAATTTAGTGGCAGATGCAAAAGGCATTGCGCAAACTGAAGCAAATAAAATGATTGCCAAAGCAAAAGTAGAAATCGATAATCAAAAAATTGCAGCGCTTGCCGAAGTAAAATCGCAAGTAGCCAATTTGTCTATCGAAATTGCAGAAAAAGTATTGCGTAATCAATTAGCTGATAAAGCGAAGCAAGAAGCATTGGTTGCAGATTTATTAAAAGAAGTAAAATTAAGTTAAATCAATTTTAGGGTGTGCTTTAATAGCATTCCAAAAATAGTCAAAATAAAATGTCAGAAATAAGAGTAGCTTCTAGGTACGCGAAAGCATTAATTGATTTAGCCATTGAACGCAATGAGTTAGAGGCAATCAAAGCAGATATGAATTTATTTACCGATACCTTAAAAGGTAGTTCGGAATTGCAAGCTGTTTTGAAAAATCCAATTGTACCTCAAGATAAAAAAGCAGGAATTTTGAAAGATATTTTTGCTTCCAAAGTAAACGCAGCCACCCAATCTTTTTTTAACATCATGGTTTCTAAAAGCAGAGCGGGAGTACTATACGAAACAGGAAAAGAATTTATCAGACAATACAACGATAACAAAGGTATTATTACCGCAACCGTAGTTTCGGCAACGGCTTTAACGGCAGATGCAGAAACAAAAATGATTGAAGCAGTTGTTGCGGCAACAGGCAAGCAAGTGATATTAGTTAAAAAAGTAGACGCAGATTTAATTGGTGGTTTTGTATTAACCGTTGGCGATAAACAATTTGATACCAGTATTGC
>CAIMAP010000131.1 GCA_903838995.1 uncultured bacterium
ATAAAAATAAATTAATAAACAATAAAGGTATAAATACTAACGAAGATGAATTAAGAGTTGGAACAGAAATTGTATTTAGGTGGGGTGGAGTTTTTACAAAGGGGAATAAAATAAAAGCAACGGACAAAAATTACGATCTTCAAAAGGATTACAAGGAAGTTATTCAAAAATGGAATAATATCTACTCGAAAAATGCAGATTTTAGTTCGAGAGATAAATTCGATTTTACATCGAATGCAGGTTTTACAAAAGTTTATTCACTTATTTTGCCCGATTTCATTATCTATGATAGCAGAGTGTCGGTAGCATTGGCCTACTTAATTAATTTATGTTTTAATGGTATTATTCCTGAAATCTTAAATATTTATATTCCAGCACCGAGGGGTGTAAATACAGAGAGGAGAACAGTAAATAGTTCATTTTTGCCAACTAATCAGAATAATTCAAGACATTTTTATTCAAATGTAATTGCTTCGTTGTTGCTTTCTGAATCCTTAAAGTTGATTTCTGATAAAGACAACACTGTTAAATTAAGAGATTTAGAGGCATCCTTGTTCATGATGGGCTATGACGTAAGTAGATCTTAAGAATTTCTAAAATTAACTATTTTCAATATTATGTTTTAATTCAATAAAATAGAAATAAGAAAAATGAGTAAATGTAAGTTTTGTGGAAGTGGTAGCTTTGGAAGTTGCTCTTACAGTCCGCATGGAAAACATGAGCACGTTAGCATTGGCAACAAATGTATGTACTGTGGTTCATCTTCTTTTGGAAGCTGTTCTTATAGCCCATCGGGAAAACACAAGCATGAACCAGGTAATGTTAAATGTTGTTTTTGTGGCTCTTCGTCTTACGGAAGTTGTTCTTATAGTACGTCTGGTAAACATGAGCATTAGAATATTTATAGTTTAGAAACAAGGAATTACGGTCAACAAACTTCATATTTAAAATCAATTTATAATGAGTAATAATTTAAAAATTTCTTTAGAGCTACATAAGTTATTTAATAATTTATCAAGATTCTCCTATCCGTTTGAAAAAAGCTTAATCAAAATACCTTCCAATGGTATTTATATTAAGTTTGAAAAAGGCGAGAAAATCGAGGGCCTAGATAGAATTGTAAGAATCGGCACACATACGGGTAATAATCAGTTACATTCTAGACTTTTTCAACATTTTGAAAATGAGAATCAAAGAAGGAGTATTTTCAGAAAAAACATTGGACGATGTTTTTTAAGTAAGGAAAAAAATCCATATCTAAAATATTGGGATCTTCCATTAACATCAAAAGCGGATAAAAATAAAAATATTCAAAATATTAACATTGATTTTGAACGTAGTATTGAACAAAGAGTAAGTACATACAGAATAATTTTTCATTTTGTGTATTCCAAGTAGATAATAAAGAAGATAGACTTTTTTGGGAAAGTAAAATAATAGCAACCATTGCACAATCAGGGATTAAAGCAACATCAAGTTGGTTAGGAAATTATTCGCCTAAAACTAAAATTAAACAATATGGTTTATTGCAGATTCAAGGTTTGACTAAACCTCCTCTAACTTTAATTGAATTCAAAAAACTTAAAACTATTTTAAATGCCAATCGCTAAAGTGTTCA
>CAIMAP010000132.1 GCA_903838995.1 uncultured bacterium
ATATATATTGGATTAGTTGCAGTAGGAATTGTAGACCAAATGCTGTTTAATCCAATTTGCCATTGATAAAAATAATTTCCATCACCGCCACTTGCAGGCGTTCGAATGCTTAGGCTATTTGGATTTAAATTATAACAAACATTTTGATCAGCATTGATAACTGCTCCTTTAAAAATTGGATTAACTTTAATTTTCAATACGCCACTGGTAATATCTCCGCATCCATTTATAGAGGTAATTTTTACTCTATAAAATCGTGTCTGCAAAAGTTTTCCTGATTGGTAATTATCAAATAAGGCTCCATTTATATTTGTAAAGTTGATAGAATCCGAAGAAACTTGCCATTGGTAAGAATACACATCACCACCACCACTTGGAGCTAGCGCAAATTGCATGCGTGCAGGCGTTGCGTTATAACAAATGGTTTGATTGTTACTTAATTGCCCCGCCGAAAGCTGGTCGTAGACATTGATTTTTACAGAATCTGAAGAAATAGACCTACAGCCAAAAGTGCCAATGGCATTAATTCTGTAATAAGTAGTCTGCGTTAAATTTCCTGGGAAAAATTTCAAAGTTGTTGCACCACTTATATCAATCCAATTGGTGCCGCTTGTAGAACTTTGCCATTGATAAATAAATTTATTATCCGCACCGGTAGCATAAACCTGCAAACGCAATGTATCTGGACTAGCATTATAACAAATACTTTGCGCTTGCGTTATTCGAGGTTTAGTAAAGATGCCAGATAATACTTTTATTTTAATTGCATTACTAATTTGCAAACCGCAACCGACAGCGCACTGATTGAATAATCGTATATAAGTTGTTTGAAGTAATTTAGGTAATTTTAAAGTAGCACTATTTTGACCATTTACGCTAAACCAATTGATACTATCTGTTGAGCTTTGCCATTGGTAAAAATAACCCCCACTTCCACCCGATGGAATTGTCAGTAATCGAATAGTATCTGGAGCTGTATTAAAACAAATTATTTGGCTTTTGTTAATACTTGCCCCAGTAAATAAAGGATATACTTCTATTCGAATAATATTTGTGTAAGCGCTGCCGCAACCCGAATTCGAAATTATATTTACGCGATAAAAAATGCTTTGCAATAAATTTAAAGGCTGAAATGAAATTACATTTGGATTAGCAATATCAGAAAAATTAATAGAATCGGAAGAAACTTGCCATTGATAAGTATATAAATTGCCGGCGCCGTTAGGCAAAGTAAAAAACTGAATAGCATTTGGAATGGTATTAAAACAAATAGCTTGATTACCGGTAATTGAACCCGGGCTGAAAGCACCATAAACAGTCACTTTTATGGAATCAGAAAAAAGTGTTGCACATCCATTAGCAGAAGAAGCTTTATATCTAAAATAAGTAGAAGTAGTTAATATTCCTGGAGCCAATGTTAAATCTGTTTTACCAAGAATATCAGACCAAACAGTTCCATTACTAGAAATTTGCCATTGATATCCATATGAACCCAAACCATCTGCAGGAAGATTAATTACACGAATCGTATCTGCAGCAGTATTATAACAAATTGATTGATCACTATTTATTATTGGTTTTGGCAATACCGGATACACAAATAATTTTACTAGCGCACTGGTATCTTTTTTTAAACCAGCACCTGCAGAATCTACGATACAACGAAA
>CAIMAP010000133.1 GCA_903838995.1 uncultured bacterium
ATGATAGACTTATTAAATACCACATATACGATAGTCAAAATTTTCATAATTCAGGAGTCGAAAATGGGCGACTATCTTCATTAAGACAAACACTTTGCGGATTATTGCAATTACAAATGTCAATTAGCAAAGTAGCGATTAATGAATTCATGGACCAAAATTGTTTTGTAGAATTTGAAACCTGTAGTTTACAAGAATTAGATAATCTAGAACATCAAAAAATCAGAAATAACTATTTACCTCTCAATTATCAAAATACAATTGGAATTTTAACATCAAATCACAGAAAAATATTAACTCAAAGTAAAAAAAGAATGAGAAGTTAATTACAAAGGGTTTCAATGCTGAAAGCTATACGGAATGGCAAATTTCGAGTAATGATAATTTAAAATCTCTCAACAGTGTTGAGAGAAAGTAATGGTTTGATTATGATCCAATAAATAAGGAGGTTTATACCGAGCAATGTGAATCTGTGATGCTACCGCTTAAATAAAAACCTTCTTTTATCATTTTTTATTGTTCAAATTAATGTGAAAATTGCGGTATATGCTAGACTGATAGCAAAGGCAAAAAAATAATATTTGATTTTTTAGTGAAAATACCATAAATTGGTATATTTGTATAAAAACATAGATTATGGCACGAAATACATCAATTTTAATTGGAGAATATTACGAAAATTTTATAAATGGTCAAATTGCAACAGGAAAATATAAATCTGTTAGCGAAGTGGTAAGAACTGCATTGCGACATTTTGAACAAGAAGAATTGCAAACTAAATCGCTAATTGCAGAACTAGAAATTGGAGAAAAAAGTGATAAAATTAGAAATTTTGATCGATCAGAAAATCTAAAACAGTTAAATGAAAATTTCAAAAAGTAATGGCGCAATATATCATCAGTGAAAAAGCGCTAGACGATTTAAATAAAATTTGGATTTACACAGCAGAAAATTGGTCGGTTGAACAAGCGAATCGATACTACAATTTGATTATGGATGAAATAGAATTTGCGCTTGAACATTTTGATACCTTAAAAGATTTCGGTACCGTAAGAAAAGATTATCGATATTCAAAAGTTAAATCTCATTTAGTGTTTTGCAAACGAGCGGAAAATACTGAAATGGAAGTTATCAGAATTCTACACGAAAGAATGGATTTAAAAATAAAATTAGCTGAATAAATAACGCATCTAAAATTTAAAAGCAATGGACATTAGACCAATTAGAACCAAAAAAGACTATCAATTAGCTCTAGCAAGACTTGAATTAATTTTTGACGCTAAGAAAAATAGCAAACAAGGTGACGAACTTGAAATACTAAGTATTCTTATTGAAAAATATGAAGACGAACATTACGCAATTGGTAAGACTAATTCATAACAGTATGAACATTCCAACAGAAGTCTTAATTCAAGCTTATAAATAATTTCCATTACCCTCTTTTCTTAACCTAGGTTAAGAAATTTTCTATATCAATTGCATATAACATGTTAACGTGATACCTTTGTTTGCAAGACAAACAATCTATTATTCATTTATTCAAAAGGATAAAAACTTCAACAAGAATCTTCCTGCAGCTAGTTATACCAGTAACAACTGGACTAAAAGCTCCTCTAACGATAGCACCTATCATCTAATTGTTCGCAAGCCTACCAAAAAGGCTTTCAAAGAACACGACTTGCAATTATTTTATAAAACTAATATTGTTAAATACAATTATTTAGAAGAATAAAAACGGCTGCAAAAAATACCTCTTAACAATTCCTTTTTATTCTTATAACCTAAAAATTAACTAGTCTTAAAATTAAGTTAAAATAAGTAGACTTTCTTTATGGTTGAAAAACTATAAATTATATGAAACTAAAATCACTTCTTTTAACAGGCTTAACGGTGGCCTTATTGAGTGTAATGGGCAGTAAAACCCAAGCTCAAATTTACCCACAATTAATTGGTAGATTTTCTACAGGTTTTTATGATAAAACCGCAGCAGAAATTTCTGCTTACGATGTAAAATCGAAAAGATTGTTTGTAAACTCTGGTGCAGATACTTCTATTAAAGTGGTAAACATTAGCAATCCTGCAAGTCCAGTTCAGCTAAGTGTAATTTCTTTAAAACCTTACGGAAGTGATATTACTTCTATCGCTAGCAAAAACGGAATTATTGCAGCTGCAATTATCGATTCTTTAGGTAAAACCGCAAACGGGAAAATAGTATTTTTTAATGCAAGTACACTAGCCTACATTTCTCAAGTAAAAGTTGGTGCAAACCCCGACATGGTTACTTTTAGTCCAGATGGTAAGCGTGTTTTAGTAGCCAACGAAGGCGAACCTAACCTCGATTATACCATTGACAGAGAAGGTTCTATTAGTATCATAAACATTTCAAACGGAGTGACTGGCCTTACCCAAGCTAATGTGCAAACGGCTGGTTTTACACAA
>CAIMAP010000134.1 GCA_903838995.1 uncultured bacterium
CATGCCATTCATTGTGCTAAAGAAAGTTTAGCAGGTCCCGTAGTGGTTGCTTTTGCCGATACTTTATTCAAAGCCGATTTTATTTTAGACCAAAGCAAAGACGGTATTATTTGGGTGCAACAAATCGAAGACCCTCGTCAGTTTGGTGTAGTGAAAGTGGATGCGAATAATATCATCACCGACTTTGTAGAAAAGCCACAAGAGTTTGTTTCGGATTTAGCCATTATTGGTATTTATTATTTTAAAGATGGTGAGTATTTGAAAAAAGAAATTGATTATGTAATCGATAACAACATCACCGAAAAAGGAGAATTTCAATTAACCAATGTGTTGGAAAACATGAAAGCCAAAGGCACGCAATTTGCGCCAGGACAAGTTACAGAATGGTTAGATTGTGGAAATAAAGATGCCACCGTTTTTACCAACCAACGCATTTTAGAATATAACAAAGCAGACGCATCGCTTATTGCAAGCTCTGCACGCATTATTAATTCAGAGATTATACACCCTTGTTTTATTGGCGAAGGCGTAGTGATTGAAAATGCAAAGATTGGTCCGCATGTTTCTATTGGAGACAATAGCAATATTTATTGCGCGATTATTAGCAATAGTATTTTGCAAAAAAATGTAAAAATAAAGGACTCCACTTTTAGCAATTCGATGGTAGGAAACTTCGCCGAACTAGCAGGTGTGAGTGGTTCATTAAGCATCAGCGATTACTCGACCATTACTAAATAAAAAAATGTTTAAAGCCAAACCCAGTTTTTTGCAACGCGTACTGTTAATCGGTGTGCTTTGTATGTTATTGGAATGTTTGGCCATTGCTGTTTTTGCGCAAGCTCCATTAGCTAAAAAAAATAAATTAAGCGAAGCGCAACAAACCAAAGCAGAAATGTTTTTTTACGAAGGCTTGCGTTTAAAAGCCATATCGGATTTTAGTACGGCCATAATTAATTTCGAAAAAACCATTGCCATAGATCCTAATCAAGCGGCGGCTTATTATGAGCTTTCGCAAATGCATTTGAATTTAAAAAACCCTGCAGCTGCATTGCCTTATGCTATTCAGGCCATTAAATTTGAACCAAATAATGAATGGTATTTGATGGCTGCAGCAGAAGCCAGCGAAAAACTGTCGGAATATAAAACGGCCGAAAAGTATTATCAGCAATTAGTAAAATTAAAACCTACGCATGTCGAAAATTATTTTTCGGTAGCCAATATGCAATTGGCACAAAAAAAATATAAAAAATCTTTGCGTACTTACAACGAACTATCAAAACAATTAGGCATAACAGAAGAGATAGCCATTCAAAAAGAAAAAATTTGGTTAAAATTAAACAAGGTACCTAAAGCCCTTGCCGAAATTCAAACACTCATTGATCGCTATCCAAAAGAACCTAAATATTATTTATTATTAGCTGATATTTTTTCGGCCAACAATAAGTCCGATAAAGCTTTTGCAATTTATGAAAAAGTATTGCAATTAGATTCGAATAATGGCTATGCGCAATTAGAACTGGCAGAATATTATCGCATTAAAAAACAAGAGCCGCAGGCTATGCGTTATTTGTATAGCGCATTTCAAAATCCGCAAATCAACATAGATCATAAAGTAAGAATTTTGGCGCCTTATTTTTCGGTGATTGGCAAGCAAAGTCAACGCAAACGAGCCTTAGAGCTGGCTAGCTTTTTAATTATTGCGCACCCCGCAGAAGCCAAAGCATTTGCTATTTATGCCGATTTACTTTATCAAGACAAACAATTAGATTCAGCTAAAAAAATATATTTACAAACCATAGCACTCGACAAAAGTGTATTTGCAGTTTGGCAAAATTTATTATTATTACAAGCAGAAACACAAGACTATAGCGGCTTGTTAAAATCTTCTAATCAAGCCATCGAATTATTTCCAAATCAAAATTTTGTTTTTTATTTGAATGCAGCGGCTAAATACCAAGCCAAAGATTTTGAAGCAGCAGCCTTAGCCTACAAACAAGCTTTGGCCATTACATTTGATAATAATGAAATGCAAGCGCAAATTTATTCGGGCTTAGGCGATGTGTACAACGAATTAAAACAATACGCAAAATCGGATTCGTTTTACAATGCCTCTTTAACATTGAAACCCGACGAAGTTTTTGTGCTCAACAATTATGCTTATTATTTAGCGTTAAGAAAAGAACAATTACCTAAGGCAGCGCAAATGGCAAAGCACGCAAACGAATTGCAACCCAATAATGCTTCTTTTGAAGACACCTACGCTTGGGTACTATTTAAAATGGGCAATTACGAGCAAGCTTTAATTTGGATAGAACAAGCCATATCTCATAGCGAAACGCAAACAGCCACCTTAATGGAGCATTACGGAGATATACTCTATTTTTTAACGAAGAAAGATGCAGCCGCTCAAGCCATAGAAAAATGGAAAGCAGCGAAAACTTTAGGGGTAGGTTCGGAGCATTTATCTGAAAAAATAAAGGAAGGGAGATGGATTGAATAAGCGCATAGTAACACTTTTATTATTGTCGGTATTTTTATTGAATGCTTGTCGCGTAGCGAAAACCATTGCGGCTAAAAATAGCAAACCAGTATTAACTGCCGAAGCCAAAGAACGCCTCGATTTTATTAAGGCATTACCTGCGCATCAATTTCAATTTGATTTGCTAACAGCTAAAGCAAAAGTCAGTTTAAAAACTAAAAATCAATCTCAAAATTTAACGATTAGTTTGCGCATGCAATCGGCCAAAAAAATTTGGATTTCGCTGAATGCCTTGGGCAGCTTAGAAGTGGCGAGGGTATTACTTACTACCGATAGTGTAAAAATACTGAATAGATTAACCAACGAATATAACGAAGGCGATTATAATTATCTTTCGAACATGATTAATTATCCAATTAATTATGCTTTAATAGAAGCGCTTTTAATAGGTAATATTCCGCCACAAATAGATCCTTCTAAATCTAATTTTGTAGCCAATGCCGAACAGTTTCAGTTTACGCAAACCGAAGGCAGCAAAATATTAAATGCCATTTTTCAAAAGTCCATTTTTAAAAGTAGCGAATGGAAATTAGCCGATACCTTGAGTAAAAATTCATTAGTGATTAATTACGCAGATTATAAAAATGTGGGGGAGTATTTATTCCCATCATTAATCAATGTGCAAGCCATTTCGCCAAAAGATATTGTAAAATTGAATATTCAGTTTGTAAAAATTGAAAAAGTAAATAGCTTAGTGTTTCCATTTAATGCCCCCAAATAAGTTGAGATATTTTAAAATAATTGGTTTTTTGTTGATCCTGAGCTTAAGTGCTGGGTTAGTTTCGGTTCAAGCGCAGTCTAAAGAAGATTTAGAAAAGCGTAAAAAAGACCTTGCCAAAGAAATTGCGCAAACCACTAAAATTTTAAAAGAAACTCAAAAAAATAAAAAGGCTACGCTTTCGCAAATCAATGCGCTGAAAAAACAAATTCAATTACGCGAAAATTTAATCAAAACCATTAGTTCAGAAGTAAATGTATTAGCCGGAAAAATTGATGAAACAGCCGACGATATTTCACAACTACAAGCCGAGTTAGCTAAACTAAAAAAAGAATATGCCGCCATGGTTCGATTTGCGTATCGCAACCAAAACGCCTATTCTAAAATGATGTTTATTTTTGCAGCTAAAAATTTCAATCAAGCCTATAAGCGTTTAAAATATTTACAAGAATTTTCTGACTACCGTCAAAAACAGGCAGCACAAATTGAATCTAAAGAATCGCAATTAGAAAATATAAAAACCAATTTAGAAAGTAATAAAAAAGTAAAGAGCGGCTTGTTGCAAGAAGAGCAAAAAGAAAAAGTTACCCTGAGTAAAGAAAAAGAGCAACAGCTGAAAATGGCTAACCAATTGACGGCCAAAGAATCGAGTTTGAAAAAACAAATTACCGAAAAGCAAAATCAAGCGCGAAAAATGGATCGCATGATTCAAGATATTATTAGAAAAGAAATTGAAGCCGCGCGTAAAAAAGCAGAAGCAGAAGCCAAAGCTGCGGGTAAAGAAATGCCAACCAGTAGCAAAACGGCATCGAGTAATTTAACACTTACACCCGAGGCATTAAAACTATCGGAAGATTTTACGGCTAATAAAGGTCGCTTGCCTTGGCCTGTAGAAAAAGGAACTATTGTGGAGTTTTTTGGTACACACGAGCATCCAGAAATTAAAGGTGTGATGGTGCAAAATAATGGCATTGATATTAAAACAAATGGTGCCGCATCGGTGCGTGCTGTTTTTAATGGAACAGTTTCTGGCGTGATTCAAATTCCAGGTGGACTCATTGCGGTCTTAATTAGACACGGGGAATATGTTTCGGTTTATGCGAATTTAAAATCGGTATCGGTTAAAAATGGACAGAAGGTAAACACCAAACAAAATATTGGGCAGGCCAATACCGAGGCCGAATTAACAACCGTGGAGCTTCAAATTTGGAAAGGCATGCAAAAATTAAACCCTAAAGATTGGTTAGCAAGGTAAAAAAGCCCTGTTTTCTTCTTTTTTTTTGTTATTTTTGGGTCTAAATTGAACAAAATGAATTCATCAAGTTTATTATTATTAAACCTAGGCGGTCAAGAAGTGATCTTGATTGTAGTGCTTGCACTTTTATTATTTGGTGGTAAAAAAATTCCTGAATTAATGCGTGGCATGGGAAGAGGAATCAGAGAATTTAAAGATGCTTCTAATGGTGTTAAAAATGACATCGAAGAAAGCATGAAAGACAAAAAAGACCAAAACTAGTTTTAATTTCCTTCCTAATTTTTCCAATACATTGAGAACTTATCATTCCTTAGAAGAGGTACGCGCAGACTTATTGTCTTCCAAAACAACCTTGGTTAGTTTGGTCAATTACTATCTTCAAAGAATTGAAACCTATCAACACCTCAATGTGTTTTTGCATGTTTATGCAGACGAAGCTGTTCAACGCGCCGAAGCAATCGACGCCAAGCTGAAAGCCGGTACAGCCGGTAAATTGGCGGGTATGGTGATTAGCATCAAAGACATGATTTGTTACAAAGACCATCCTGTTTCTGCTTCTTCCAAAATTTTAAAAGGATTTAAATCTATTTATTCTTCGACCGTAGTAGAAAGAATTTTAGCAGAAGATGCCATTATTATTGGACATGTGAATTGTGATGAATTTGCGATGGGTGCTTCGAACGAAACTTCTCATTATGGTAATGTATTAAACTTTGCAGATAATTCTTTAGTGCCGGGTGGTTCTTCGGGTGGTTCGGCAGTATCGGTGCAAGCCGATTTATGCTTAGCTTCATTAGGAACCGATACGGGTGGCTCTATTCGTCAGCCAGCTGCATTTTGCGGCTTGGTGGGCTTAAAGCCAACCTACGGAAGGGTTTCGCGTTATGGTATTATTGCCTACGCTTCTTCTTTTGATCAAGTAGGTCCTGTAACTAAAAATGTAAAAGATGCCGCTTTAATTTTAGAAGTGATTGCAGGTAAAGATGAATTTGATGCTACGCTTTCTTCTAAAGCAGTTAGCAATTTTTCTAATTTGCAAGCGCCGAAAAAAAATATGCGCATTGCCTACATTACCGAAACTATTGAAACCGAGGGCATCGATCCAGAAATAAAAGCGGCTATGTATAACCGCGTGAAAGCCTTGCAGGCAGATGGTCATACGGTGGAGCCAGTAAGTTTTCCATATTTAAAATATGCCGTTCCTACTTATTATGTATTAACCACCGCCGAGGCTTCTTCGAATTTATCGAGATACGATGGCGTACATTTTGGTTACCGCAGCCCCAACGCAACCGATCTAGAATCTACTTATAAACTTTCGCGTTCCGAAGGTTTTGGCGAAGAAGTAAAGCGCAGAATTATGTTAGGGACTTTTGTATTGAGTGCAGGATATTATGATGCTTATTATGCCAAAGCACAAAAAGTGCGTCGCATCATTCAAGAAAAATCAAACGAAATTTTATCGAATTACGATTTAATCATTCTACCAACTACGCCAACAACCGCTTTTAAAATTGGCGAAAAGACAAGCGATCCAGTTCAAATGTACTTAGCCGATATTTTTACGGTGCAAGCACCATTGGCCGGATTACCTGCTATTTCGGTACCCGAAACCACACATTCTAATGGCTTATCTATTGGCATTCAAGTAATTGGAAAACGCTTTGGAGAGCAAGAAATGCTCGATTTTGCGCATTATTTAACCCAAAACCACTAAAATCGGTCCATTTTAGTTTAAAAACCGTAAATTAGCAGCTTTGGCAGCCTAATGGCTGTTTCAAAAATTATTTTAACCATAGCGCGCAAGAATGAATTTAAGAATATACCGTATTGCCATAGTGTGTTTATTTTTTAGCCTTTCGGTTAATGTAAATGCGCGTAGCATAAATGCGCTTTCGCTAAGTCCAAGTATTGCCTCAGACGATACCTCTTTTGTAATTCCAGAAGTAGATTTATCGCAATTAAATGTGGCTCCTAAATTTGAACTAGCAGTTTATCAAAAAAGACTAGACTCCTTAACTAAAGACATTCCCCTCGATTACAACGAATTTGTGCAAGGCTATATTAACTTATATGCTTTTCGTCGTCGTGAGCAAGTAGAGCGCATGCTAGGCTTATCCGAATTTTATTTTCCGATGGTGGAGCGCGTTTTTAAAGAATATAATATTCCAACCGAATTTAAATATTTAGCCATTGTAGAGTCGGCACTAAACCCTTACGCAGTTTCGCCAGTAGGCGCAACAGGCATGTGGCAATTTATGTTTACCACTGGTAAAATGTATAATTTAAAAGTGACTTCGCACATAGATGAGCGCCGTGATCCTTTAAAATCAACCCATGCAGCCGCAAAGTATTTTGTAGATATGTACAAGCGTTACGGCGATTGGTTATTGGTTATTGCAGCTTATAACTGTGGTCCAGGAAATGTTAACAGAGCCATCAGAAAAAGTGGAGGGGGTAAAACTTTTTGGGCTATCAGAAATTATTTGCCGGAAGAAACGCGTGGTTATGTGCCCGCCTATATTGCAGCAACTTATATTATGAATTGTGCCGAAGTGCATAATATTTATCCAACATACCCCAACTTTAGTTTCATGACCGACACGGTGCAACTCTCGCAGCCAGTGGCTTTCAACGACATTGTAAAATTATGCGGTATTTCTGCCGAAGAATTAAAAGTGCTGAATCCGATTTTCAAAAAAGATTTTGTGCCGGCTTATAACGAATCCTATACGATTAAAGTTCCAGCAACCCGAAAAGATATTTTAAGTTTAAATAAAGATTCGCTTTACCGTGCTTTTCCTAATAGATTAAATGCAGAATCGATGTTTGTTTTAAACACCGATCCTTTAGCCAATGCACGCACGGTTTATAAAACACATGTGGTGCGCAAAGGCGAAACATTAAGTAAATTATCGAACAAATACGATGTGAGTATTTCGGATATAAAAAAATGGAATAAGTTTAAACGCAATAGTTTGGCAGTGGGGCAGCGTTTAAGAATTAAACGAGAAATTAAAGCAGTTCCATCTACTACCCCTATTCAATTAATTGCAAAAAATAAAACGAACAAAGTTAAAGAAGCCCCTGTAACTGAGCAAAAACAAGCTATTGCGAGTGCCGAAGAACCAGCTGCTAATCCAGTTCAAATAGAAGAAACGCAAATAATAACAGTAAAGAAAAATAAAACGCATACCGTTAAAGCTGGCGATAATTTAGGAAACATTGCAGCAAAATACGAAGTGAGTTTAGCGGATATTAAAAAATGGAACGACCTTAAATCTTCCAGAATTAATGTGGGTCAAAAAATTACCATTCAAACTTTTGTACAAAAAGCAGTACTTAAAAAATCAGAAGTAAATGTAAGCGAAACAGAAGTTACGGCTAAAGTGCCAAACAGAAACGAAGAAGAAAAATTAGTTTTATACAAGGTAGAAGTGGGCGACACACTTTGGGCTATAGCCAAAAGATTTGAAGGCATGACGATTGAAAAATTAAGGGCTTTAAATAATTTAAAAAGCAACGAATCTTTGAAAGCCGGCATGATTTTAAAAGTGATTAAAAAAGCCTAATCAGCAACGATGAAAAAGACGACACGCAAACAACAAGATGCCTTAGATTATCATTCACAAGGACGTCCTGGAAAAATAGAAGTAGTTCCAACCAAAGCCACCAATTCTCAAAGAGATTTATCGCTTGCCTATTCTCCTGGTGTAGCCGAACCTTGTTTGGCTATTGCAGACAATATAGATGATGTGTATAAATATACCGCTAAAGGAAATTTAGTGGCTGTTATTAGTAATGGTACTGCGGTATTGGGTTTAGGAAATATTGGCGCCGAAGCATCTAAGCCAGTAATGGAAGGAAAGGGTGTACTCTTCAAAATTTTTGCAGACATAGATGTTTTCGATATTGAATTAAATGTAACCGATGTAGATGAATTTGTGCGCACGGTAAAAGCCATGGAACCCACTTTTGGTGGCGTGAATTTAGAAGATATTAAAGCACCAGAATGTTTTGAAATTGAAAGAAGATTAAAAGCCGAATTGAGTATTCCGGTTATGCACGATGACCAACATGGTACCGCCATTATTTCTGCAGCTGCATTACTCAATGCTTTAGAAATTCAAAAGAAAAAAATTGATAAAATAAAATTGGTCGTGATTGGCGCAGGTGCTGCAGCTATCTCTTGCTCTAAGCTATATGTATCAATGGGTGCACGCCTAGAGAACATTGTGATGATTGATAGAGAGGGCGTGATTCGTGCCGATCGTAAAAATCACATGGACGAAACCAAAAGACATTTTGCGACCAAAAGAAACATCCATACACTCGAAGATGCAATGAAAGATGCCGATGCAGTTATCGGTTTATCTTCTGCCAATACACTTACCCCAGCGATGTTAAAATCGATGGCGAAAAATCCAATCGTGTTTGCGATGGCCAATCCCGATCCCGAAATTGACTACAACTTAGCGATCAATACGCGTAAAGATTTAATCATGGCAACGGGTCGTTCGGATTATCCAAACCAAGTAAATAATGTGCTCGGCTTTCCATATATTTTTAGAGGAGCACTCGATGTGCGCGCCACAGCCATTAACGAAGAAATGAAAATTGCGGCGGTAAAAGCCATTGCCGATTTAGCAAAATTACCCGTACCCGAAGCAGTTAACTTAGCATACAATCAAAAAAATATCACTTTTGGTAAAGATTATATTATTCCAAAACCTTTAGATTTTAGATTGATTAGTCATGTGGCTCCGGCAGTAGCAAAGGCAGCCATTGATTCGGGTGTAGCGCGTCATAAAATAAAAGATTGGGAAGCTTATAAAGACGAATTAAACAAACGATTAGGCTTAGACGATAAACTGATGCGTGCCTTAACGGTAAAAGCAAAAGGCGATCCTAAACGAGTAGTATTTGCAGAAGCCGATAACTACAAAATTTTAAAAGCAGCACAAATAGTAAAAGAAGAAGGCATTGCCATTCCAATTTTATTAGGAGATATAGAAAAAATTCAAGCGCTAATAGAAGAACATCAATTAGAATTATCCGATGTTCAAATGTTTGATCCGCGGATAGAAGATAAAATGGTAGCAGATTATGCAGCTTTGTTTTTTGAAAAAAGAAAACGCAGAGGTGTAACCGAATACGAAGCCAAAAAATCGATGCGTGATAGAAATCATTTTGGCGCCATGATGTTAGATCAGGGAGATGCCGATGCGTTAATTTCTGGCTTAACAAAAAATTATCCACTCACCATTCGTCCGGCATTACAAATTATTGGTACCGAAGCAGACACGAGTAAAGTAGCGGGAATGTATTTGATGTTAACCAAACAAGGCCCTATATTTTTAGCCGATACCACTGTAAACATTGATCCCAATGTAGAAGAATTGGTAGAGATTACGAAGCTAGTAGCTAAATCGGTAAATAAATTTAACATCAGTCCACGCATTGCCATGTTGTCTTATTCTAATTTTGGAAACTCCGAAACACCTAACCCAATGAAGGTGCGTAAGGCAGTAGAAATTTTACACCAACAACATCCCGATTTAATTGTAGATGGTGAGATGCAAGCAAACTTTGCATTGAATCCAGATTTATTAAAAGATAATTTTCCATTCTCTACCTTAAATGGTGCACCAGCTAATACTTTAATTTTTCCAAATTTAGATGCTGGAAATGCAGCCTATAAAATTTTACAAGAAATTGGTGGTGCCGAAGCAGTGGGTCCAATTTTAATTGGTATGAAAAAACCAGTTCATATTTTACAATTAGGATCTTCGGTAAGAGAAATTGTAAACATGGTAACTATTGCGGTAGTAGACGCACAATCTAAAGAAGAAAGTGGTTTGCAAAAAGTAGCCATTAAAACTAGAAGTTTAGGCGCAAAAATTATTGCAAAAACCATTAAGCTGCGTAAATAATGATTTATCATATTAACGGAAAACTAATTAGTAAGAGTCCAACTGAGGTGGTGATTGAAGCGGGAGGCGTAGGTTACTTTATCAATATTTCTTTACATACCTATGCGCAAATAGGTGCAGAAGAAAACCTAAAATTACATACTTACCTAAATGTGCGGGAAGATGCGCACACCCTTTATGGATTTTACGAAGCAACCGAAAGAAGGTTGTTTACGCACCTTATTTCGGTATCCGGAATAGGTCCAAACACCGCCCGAATGATGCTTTCCTCTATTTCTCCATTAGAAATTCAGGAAGCCATTATTAAAGGCGATGTGCCTCTAGTTCAGCGAATTAAGGGAATTGGTCCAAAGTCTGCCCAAAGATTGATCTTAGAATTACAAGATAAGTTGAAAAAAGAGGGTCCTAGCACACTTTTATCTGCTCCAATTAACAATACATCGCGAGATGAAGCGTTATCTGCATTGGTAATGTTAGGCTTTAATAAAAACGCGGCCGATAAAGCAATTGATACAGTAATGAGAACTGCAGAAGGCACTATTTCGGTCGAATTAATTATCAAAGCGGCATTAAAAAGTTTATAGTTGGGCCGAGGTATCATCAGCAAAAAATAATTTGAAAAATCAACAAAACATTCCACGCATAGTGCGTTGGGTGGTCGGTATAGTTATTATAATTTCAGTTGCACTGGCTGTTTCATCGGCAGCAGATGCAAATGTATTTGCCTATGCCATTAATGATGATTTGCTAGATTCTTCTGCAGTAATTCCTGCTGCTACTTTAACACCCACCAAAAAGAAAATTGATTTAAAAGATCCACCCAACTTAGAGCGTAATGTAGTTTACGATCCGAATACCAAAATGTACACCATTACCGAAAGTATTGGTGGTAAATTTTATAAAGCACCTACCTATTTAACTTTCGAAGAATACCAAAAACAAGAAGCACAAAAAAGTAAATTAGATTATTGGAAATTACGCGCTTCCGAAAATGCATTGGTGAGTGGCAATAGTGTGACCCCAAAAATATATATCAATAACCAAGTGTTCGATCGCATATTTGGGGGAAGTAAAGTAGACATTCGTCCACAAGGTACAGCAGAATTAATCTTCTCGGGTCGATTTAACAGAAACGACAATCCCTTATTAAGCGAAAGGCAACGCAGTACTACGCAATTTGATTTCGATCAAAAAATACAATTAAATGTAACGGGTAATATTGGAGATAAATTAAAAACTTCGATCAATTATAATACCGAAGCCACCTTCGATTTCGAAAATCAAACGAAATTAGAATACACGGGTTACGAAGATGAGATCATTAAGAAAATTGAATTAGGAAATGTTTCTTTACCCTTAACCAGTAGTTTGATTAGTGGTAGCCAAAGTTTGTTTGGAGTAAAAACACAATTACAATTTGGAAAGCTTACCGTAACGAGTGTGTTCTCGCAACAGAAATCGGAAAAGAAACAAATTAAAATTACCAACGGTGCGCAAAAAACAGAGTTCAAATTTTTAGCAGATAATTACGAAGCCAATAAGCATTTTTTCTTGGCACAATATTTTAGAGACAATTACGATAAAGCTTTAGAGAGTCCGCCCAATGTAAAATCGAATGTTTTAATTTCGAGAGTAGAAGTATGGGTGACCGACCGATCTCGCAATGGCTTAGACGATACCCGCGATATATTAGCGCTCATCGATTTGGGCGAAAACCAACGCATATATACCAACGATCCAAGTTTCATTACCAGCACAGATCCTTATCCTAATTCCAGTAGTGTAAGTGGTGCAACGCCTTCCAATAACCTCCTCGATTTATTGCCCCCTTCGGTTAGAACAGTTTCTGACAATACCATCAATACTTATTTTAATGACAAAGGTGGCCCAGATAACTACGCTAAAATAAGGGTAAGAAAATTAACCGATCGAGAATTTTCTTTCAATTCGCAATTAGGTTATATTTCTTTAAACGCACCCTTAAATACTGATGAAGTATTATCGGTCGCTTATCGTTATACCGTAAATGGAAAAGAATTTACGGTGGGAGAATTTGCTAACGAAAGACAAGAAACCAATCCGGCAACTGTTTTAGTAACCAAATTATTGAAAAATGTTTCTTTAAAAACCAGTTTACCAACTTGGGATTTGATGATGAAAAATATTTATTCTTTAAATGCTTTTCAAGTAAATGCCCAAGAATTTAAACTAAATATTTTATACCTCGACGAAAAAACTTCCAACAATATTAATTTTTTACCGAATGGTCCGGAGTCTATTAAAAATATTCCACTGATTCGTGTATTAGGTTTAGATAAATTAGATGTAAAGCAAACACCGACGCCCGATGGGGTCTTCGATTTTGTTGAAGGCATAACGGTTAATTCTGCTAACGGTCGAATTATTTTTCCAAAAATAGAACCATTTGGTAAATATTTATATGATAAAATTGCAGCAGACGGCGATTTAACTTTGGCTGCAAACACTGCTTTTACTGAGTTATACGACTCCACTAAATTTAGGGCACAACAATTTCCGCGCAAAAATAAATTTACCATTCAAGGTTCCTTTCAATCTTTAAGTAATTCGGAGTTTTCTTTAAATGCCATTAATATTCCACAAGGCTCGGTTGTGGTAAAAGCGGGTACACAATTATTAGTGGAAGGCAGCGATTACCAAGTAGATTATAATATTGGTCGAGTAAAAATTATCAATCAAGGAATTTTAAGTTCGGGACAAGCCATTACCGTAGATTTAGAAAGTTCTACTTTGTTTGGTATTCAATCGCGTTCGTATTTTGCATCGCGCTTTGATTATAAGTTTGATGAGAAATTAACTTTAGGCGGAACCTTGGTTCGCTTAGCCGAACGCCCATTAACTGCAAAAGTAAATATCGGCGATGAGCCCAGTGCGAATAACATGTATGGTTTCGATTTTAATTACCGAAGCGATTCGCGTTTATTAACTAAAATGGTTGATAAATTACCATTCATCGATACCAAAGCGCCTTCGTCGGTTACCATCTCTGGAGAATACGCTATGCTTGATCCTGGGCACGCAGCGGCTTTGAATACAGGTGGTAATTCTTCTGGAACTTCTTATATAGATGACTTTGAAGGCACGCGATCAACCATCGATTTGCGTATGGCAAATTCTTGGACCATGTCTAGCACACCCGTGATGTTTCCAGAATCCAAATTATTTAACGATTTAAGTTATGGTTACAATCGCGCAAGGTTATCGCATTATCAAATAGATAATTTATTTTTTAGTAGAACCAATACGCTTACGCCTGCGCATATTAGAACAGACAAAACGCAATTATCAAATCATTATACGCGCGAAGTGACCGAACAAGAAGTTTTTCCGAATAAGCAAACACCAACCGGAACACCTACTATTTTATCAACGCTCGATTTAACTTTTTATCCAAAAGAAAGAGGCCCGTATAATTTTTCGGTCGATCGCTTAAACGACGATGGAACTTTTAAAAATCCTACTGCCTCTTGGGGAGGTATTATGCGTAAATTAGAATCCAACGATTTTGAAGCGCTAAACGTTGAATTCATTGAGTTTTGGATGATGGATCCTTTTATTTACAATGCAGGTTCTTCGGGTGGTGATTTGTATTTTAACCTTGGAAATATTTCGGAAGATATTTTAAAAGATGGTAGTCAAGCCATTGAAAATGCTTTACCAAAAGATGGTAACCCGGCGCGATACGATTCTACTTTGTGGGGAAGGGTTGGCGTAATTCCTCCATTAACAACGGCATTCGATAACGAGGTTTCTGCTAGACAATACCAAGATGTTGGTTTAGATGGTTTGAATAATGAAGAAGAATCAAGTTTTTTTAAAACAAATTATTTAGATGCGCTAGCAAATAAATTTGGTAGCAATTCGCCTGCTTATTTGCAAGCTGTTGCCGATCCATCTGCCGATGATTATCATTATTATAGAGGGTCGGATTTAGATGCCGAAAAAACGAGCATCAAAGACCGCTATAAATTATACAATGCACCCGAAGGTAATTCTCCGACTGAGTCGCAATCGACTGCCAAGACTGGGATTGCGAATACGGCTTCTACGCCAAATCCAGATACGGAAGATATCAATAGAGACAATGCACAAAGTGATCGCGATGAGTATTTTCAATACCGCGTGCATTTATCTCCATCGGAATTGCAAAACCCCGACGAAAATTCTTTCATCACCGATAAAATTGTAGCGGCCAAAAAATTACCAAATGGCAGAACCGAAAATGTAACTTGGTATCAATTCAGAATTCCAATTGCAAAATATGAAAAACGCGTGGGCGAAATTCAAGATTTCCGTGCCATTCGTTTCATCAGAACTTTTATGACCAATTGGTCCGATACCGTAACCCTTCGTTTTGCAAGATTACAATTGGTGCGTGGCGAGTGGCGTAAATTAGATCCATCTATTAGACCAGGCGAAGGTACCAACGCCAAGTCTACTGCCATTGTAGATTTATCAACCATTAACATCGAAGAAAACGGGAATCGCATTCCTATTCCATATGTATTACCGCCTGGCATTCAACAAGAGCAGAACTTACAAGACATTAGAGGTACTTCGCGTATTAACGAACAAGCCATGGTCTTGAACGCTTGTAACTTTAAAAAAGATGACCAAGCCATGGCCTATAAAATTAGCAGTTACGATTTTAGATCGTATAAGCGTGTCGAAATGTTTGTGCATGCCGAAGGCGAAAATGTACACAACGACGAGATGGCTGCCTTTGTTCGTTTTGGTTTAGATTATTCAGATAACTATTATGAATATGAAATTCCTTTAAAAGTGACTTTGCCTGGTCAAAAATTACCAGCAGAAATTTGGCCTGATTATAATAAATTACAAATACCATTTGCCGTTTTACAATTAGCAAAACAATTGCGTAACAATGCGAAGCTACCTGTTGGCGTAGACTTTGTCTATCAAGATGGAAAAAATAAAGTTTGGATTAAAGGAAATCCAGATTTAGGAAATGTGCGATCTATTGTGGTGGGTGTTAGAAATATTTCAAACACACCAGAAGATCCAAAATGTGTACAAGTTTGGTTCAACGAATTGCGTTTAACCGATTTTGATGAAGCAGGCGGCTGGGCTGCAGTTGGACGGGTGAATGCGCAATTAGCAGATTTAGCCAATGTAACACTTTCGGGAAGTAAAAGCACTTATGGTTTTGGTTCGGTTGATAAAAAAGTATCGGAACGCAATCGTTCCAACGATGTGCAAATGGATGTAGCCACTAACATTGAATTGGGTAAATTTTTTCCAGCTTCGACAGGAATTAAAGTGCCCATGTATGTAAGTTATTCGCAAGCCATTAGTACACCACAATTTTCGCCAGGTAACCCCGATATTTTATTAAAAAATGTATTGAGTGATTTATCGAAAAAAGACCAAGATTCCATTCGCGCAATTACCGAAGATTATACCCGTCGTAAGAGTATTAATTTTACGAATGTGAAAAAAGAACGCGTGAAGCAAGACCGCGATCCACGCATTTATGATATTGAAAACTTCAATTTTACTTATGCTTATACCGATCAATTTAAAAGAAGTTTCAATACCGAATACGATATTCAGAAAACATACAAAGCTGCTATAGGCTATAATTTCTCGAATAATCCGGTAAATGTAAAACCTTTCGATAAATTAATTAGGGGTTCTGCTCTGAAATTAATTAAAGATTTTAATTTTAATTATTCACCTACTTCGATAGATTTTAGAGTAGATGTAGATAGAAATTATACCGAAAATAAAGTGCGTAATGTCAATACCAATATGATTGGAATTACGCCAACCTTTAATAAAGATTTCAGAATTTCGAGGGTATATGGTGTGCGATACGAATTAACAAAATCTTTAAAGCTTGATTATGCGGCAACAAATTTAGCCACCGTAGATGAGCCAATAGGTAGAATAGATACCAAAGACAAAAAAGATTCTTTACTATTTAATTTGCGTTCTTTAGGAAGAAACACTTCGTTTACCCAAACCACTACGGCTACTTATCAAGTACCCATTAATAAATTACCTATGCTAGATTGGGTAACCATGAGCACCAGCTACAACGGCCGTTACGAGTGGAAGGCCGCTTCGCTTGCGAGTTTGCAATTCGAAAATATTATTTCTAATTCTAGAAGTTTACAAGTGAATCCGCAATTTAATTTATTGAGTTTATATGGTAAGTCAAGTTATTTAAAGCCCTTAATTTCGCCAAGTAAATCAAAACCAATTGCGAAGAAAAATGCGAACGATCCACTCGAAAAATTAAAAATTGTAAAATCGAAAGACAAAGAGCAATCCAAACAAGATAGCATGGCTGCTGCGGCTAGTCAATTAAATGTATTCAAATTATTGGCGCGTACTTTAATTATGTTGCGTAATGTGGGCATTACTTATCGTCAAACAAGCGGACAGGTATTACCTGGTTATATTCCAGGAACCGATTATTTGGGTATGAGTAGGGCAAATAATAATGCACCTGGTGCTAATTTTATTTTAGGTGGTCAACAAGATATTCGTTTTGCAGCAGCAAGGAATGGTTGGATTACCACCTACGATTCTATCACCAATCGCTATGCACATACCGACAGAACCGAAATGAGTTTGCGTGCTTCGATCGAACCACTACCCGACATGCGAATAGATGTGACGGCACAGCGTTCGATGGGCTTTAATTATGCAGAATTTTTTAAATACAATAGTGATCCATTGAGCCCAACCTTTGGTACTTTTCAATCTTTTGCACCAACCGAAACAGGTAATTTCAGCATGTCGTTTATGGCGTTTAATTCGGCATTCGAAAAATTAACTTCCGATGGCGCTTCTACTTTCTTCAATACTTTTGAAAGCAATCGTTTTATTATTTCGCAACGCTTAGCGAACGAAAGAGGCATTACCACAATTGATTCTACTGGATTTTACGACGGCTTTGGAAAATATTCGCAACAAGTAATTATTCCGGCATTCTTATCGGCCTATTCCGGAAAAAATCCTGAAAATTATAGTTTATCTCCTTTTCCAAAAATTCCGAAACCCAATTGGAGAGTGAATTACAGCGGCTTGATACGCATTCCAATTATTGCTGATAATTTTTCCAATTTTGTGATGACGCATGGCTATACATCTACTTATAATGTGAATGCCTTTAACAAACCGACTACACAGGCCATTCGATATGTATCGACTAATAATTTTGTACCAGAATACGAGATTCAACAAATTACTTTAACCGAACAATTTTCGCCGGTTATTGGAATAGACATGACTATGAAAAACAGCATGACTTTTAATGTCGATTATAAACAAGGAAGAAACATTGGCGTAAGTTTTGCCAACACGCGTTTAGAACAATTAAATACACAAGAATATAATATTGGCTTTGGCTACATTGCCAATAATTTAAAAATTCCTTTTGCCATTGGTAATTCGCAAACGGTTTTGAAAAACGATTTGAATGTTAAATGTGATATTAGTATTCGATACAATAGAGGGGTGGTGCATCGCTTAGACCAAAAAATATCAGAAGTAATTTCTGGTTCGAGGGTAATCAGCATCAAACCTTCGGTCGAATATGTATTGAATCAGCGTTTCCAAGTAAGGCTATTTTACGATCGTTTAGTAACCAAACCATTTATTTCGACCTCTTTCCCAACGGCCATTACGAGCCTTGGTTTTAGCATCCGAATTAACATTGGGGCATAGCTTTTTTAGCAAAAAATTGTACCTTTGGTAAAAATTAAAACACAATGAACTTTCCTACCGAATTAAAGTACACCAAAGACCACGAGTGGATCCGCATTGAAGGCGATATTGCCACTGTGGGTATTACCGAATTTGCGCAACGCGAATTGGGCGACATTGTATATGTTGACATCAATACCATTGGTAAAACAATTGCTAAAGAAGAAGTTTTTGGAACAGTAGAAGCAGTAAAAACTGTTTCGGATTTATTTATGCCAATTACTGCCGAGGTATTGGAATTCAATAAAGCATTAGATACCAATCCTGAGTTAGTTAACAGCGATCCATACGGCGAAGGTTGGATGGTGAAAATTGCAATCAAAGATGCTGCAGAATTATCTGCATTGTTAAACGCAGATGCATACCAATCAATCATCGGCGCCTAAGCGCTTTTGGAGGTTTAATATATTTTGGATAGGATGGCTTGCCATCCTATCTTATCTTTGCGATAAGCGCCCTCAAGAACTCCCCGAGATAGGTTTTTTACAATTTGAAGGTGCAGATAAACTAGTACATTTCATTTTTTATTTTACACTCACCAATTTATTGTTGTTTGGATTTAAAATGCAAACAGCTTATCCAGCACTTAAAAAAAATACTTACAAAATAGTTTTTGTATTTTCTTTTGTTTGGGGAGGCCTGATCGAATTATCACAAAAGTATTTCTTTACTTATCGCTTTGCCGAATGGGAAGATGAAATGGCCAACATTTTGGGTATTTTATTGGCTTTTGTTTTTTTTAAAACTATAGCAGAAAAGCTTATCTTTAAATATGGAAAACAAGAGAATTAAAATCGCCTTTTTATTAGTAGGGTTTTTGATCTGTACCTTATTTGGTGCTTGTAAATCAAAATGCCATTGCCCTACCTTTTCTAAAACCCAAGCAAAAACGACGGTTTTTACACATCAATCTTAAGCTTAGCTTAAAATTTATTTTAAATAATTGGATATCAAGCTATTGCCAATTTCTTTTATTTGGAATTATTATAAATAAGCGATAAATTGCATCATTAAATTTGGGATATGGAACTCAGGAAATTGACGGATATTGAAATTGGGACCGTTGCCACTATCGATTCATTTACAGACGAAGAAACCTCTATTCTTTTATTAGAAATGGGATGTTTGCCTGGCGAGTCTATAGAAATTTCAAATATTGCGCCACTCGGAGACCCAATTGCTATTAAAGTTTCGGGCTATAAATTAAGCCTTAGAAAAAAAGAAGCAGCTACTATTTTAGTTAGATAACCATTGAATAAGCAATTTAATGTTGCCTTAATTGGCAATCCAAATACAGGTAAGTCGACACTCTTTAATGCACTTACCGGACTCAACCAAAAAATCGGTAATTTTTCGGGTGTTACTGTGGAGCGCAAAACCGGTAAACTCGAATTAAACGAAAATCTTACGGCTTCTTTAATTGATTTACCAGGCACCTACAGTTTGTATCCGCGCTCGGCAGATGAGCATATTGCTTTAGAGATTTTAAATTCGACTAAAAATCCAGACTATCCAAATGTGGTCGTGGTGGTGGTAGATGCCACCAACTTAAAAAGAAATTTATTGTTGCTGACGCAATTAATAGATTTACAATTGCCCGTAGTATTAGCATTAAACATGATGGATGTTGCCCAGCAATCGGGCATCGAAATTAAGGTAACATTGCTAGCAGAAAAATTAGGAGTACCGGTTGTAGCTGTTACTGCACGCGACTTACAGGGCATATCAGCTTTAAAAGATGCTATTGTACAGCAATTCGAACATCCAACATTACCAAGCAGTACCATCAATATTCATGGTTATGCACCCGAAGTGATTGACGAAATAAAAAATTATTTTCATATCAATAATGATTATGCAGCTTTTGAATTAGCGCATCATTACCACGAATTAAATAATTTAACACAAGAAAAAAAAGATGCCATTGAAGCCATTGGTTTAAAATATAATTTCAATGCGAACAAAACACAAGTAGCAGAAACCATTGATCGATATAATTATATTAACGAAATTTTAAGCGATACCGTTCGAAAAAATAAACCTGCATTAGAAGAAACCAGGAGTAATACATTAGATGCAATATTGACGCATCGTATTTTTGGTTTACTTATTTTCTTTGTGATTTTATTTGGCGTGTTTCAATCTATTTTTAATTGGTCGCAATACCCAATGAATGTAATTGAAAATGCTTTTATTGGCATCGAAAATTATTTAACGGCCATTTTACCCGCAGGAATTCTTACCAATTTAATTATTGGGGGCATACTGCCAGGCATGAGCGGGGTCTTGATCTTCTTGCCACAAATTGCCGTATTGTTTTTATTCATTGCCATTTTAGAAGATACGGGCTATATGGCACGCGTTACCTTTATGATGGATCGCTTGATGAAAAATTTTGGCCTCAATGGTAAATCCGTAGTGCCATTAATTTCGGGAATTGCTTGTGCCGTGCCAGCAATTATGTCGGCGCGCAGTATAGAAAATTGGAAAGACCGCTTGATCACTATTTTTGTGACGCCATTTATGAGTTGCTCGGCGCGCTTGCCAGTGTATACTTTATTGATTTCTTTAGTAGTTCCCAATAAATTTGTTTTTGGATTTTTAAGTTTGCAAGGGCTTATTTTAATGGCCATGTATTTGCTTGGTTTTGTTTCGGCATTATTGGCAGGCTGGCTGCTTAAATTATTTATCAAAACAAAAAGTAAAAGTTATTTCTTAATGGAATTGCCGGTTTACAGAATGCCGCGCTGGTCTAATGTAGGCATTACTATCTTTAATAAAGCTCGCACTTTTGTAGTTCAAGCCGGAAAAGTAATCCTTGCAGTCTCTATTATACTGTGGGTTTTGGCTACTTTTGGTCCTTCTAAAGATTTTGATGCCATCGAAAAAAAATATGCAACAAAGCCTTCCGATAGCACAACAATTGCGCTCCATGGTACGGCCTTAGAAAGTAAAATAAAAGCAGAAAAATTAGAAGCTTCTTATGCAGGATTACTCGGAAAATTTATTGAGCCAGCCATTAAACCCTTGGGTTATGATTGGAAAATAGGGATTGCCTTGGTGACTTCTTTTGCCGCACGAGAGGTTTTTGTGGGTACCATGTCTACCATATACAGTGTGCAAGACGATGGAGAAAGTTTAACAACCGTGCGCGAAAAAATGTTAGAAGCAAGAAATCCGGAAACAGGCGAACTTACTTTTTCTTTTGCAACCGTCATGTCGCTGATGATATTTTATGCTTTTGCCATGCAATGTATGAGCACATTTGCGGTAGTTTATCGCGAAACCAATGGCATCAAATGGCCGCTCATACAGCTTTTCACCATGACTGCATTTGCTTATTTAGCTGCATTTGCAGTATATCAATTATTATCTTAGTCTGATTTTTTTGATTAACACATGTCTGAACAAAATGCCGAATTACTAAAAAAATATTTACCAGCAGAAGTGGCCATCACCATGTCTAAATGGATTGATCATTTCCAAGTTGAGTTAACAATTAGTAAGCCGCGTCAATCTGTTTTAGGTGATTACCGCCATCCACATGCAGGCAGAGGCCATCGCATTTCTATTAATGTAGATTTAAATCCATATGCTTTTTTGATTACTTTAATTCATGAATTTGCACATTTGAGTAATTGGAATACCTATCGTAATAAAGTGAAAGCGCATGGCGAAGAATGGAAAACAGAATATAAAAGATTGATGAATCCTTTTATTGCCAAAGGAATTTTTCCGGAGCGCATAGAAACAGCTTTGCGTCGCTACATGAACAACCCTGCAGCCGCTAGTTGTACCGATATTCATTTATTAAAAGTCTTGAAAGAATTTGATCCAGTTTCTAAAACCGTTTTTGTATCGACGGTTCCAATGGGTGCCATTTTTAAAATGAAATCGGGTCGGGAGTTTCAGAAAATGGC
>CAIMAP010000135.1 GCA_903838995.1 uncultured bacterium
ATGCTAATTGATCCTGCATTTCAATTAATTAAACAAGGGCGATTTATTGGAACAGTTTGGCCATTTGTAGGATCGGAACAAATATTTTTAGCCTATTTGCCACTGAGTTCATTTATTCATTTAATAGACCTAGGCTTATTCCCACATACCCTATTTTTCACACGCTTACCTTGGTTAATCTTTTTAATCATTACCAGTATTTATTTATTTAAATACATTGATTTTAGGTATAGTAGTTTGCCAGCGGGTATACTTTTTTTAACCTGTTTATTTATTTTAGACGAAGGCGTAAGCAATGCGATGCGCAGTGGCAGAGTCGAAATGCCTGCGATGGCCATTATGGTTACTGCATTTTATTATGCACTAAAAAGAAAATATCCCTATTTACAAGCGATGCTCGTAAGCTTATTGTTTATAGCTCATCCAGGCGTTTACCCCATTGCCCTAATTTTAGGATTTGAATTAATTACTAGAAAAAATACTGCTAGCAAACGCGGTTTATTTGCTATAATCATGCTAAGTATGCCGCTACTTTATTTAAGTATGGCCAATTTTAACCTTAGCGATATATACCAACAATTAGTTGTACATGGCAAAGAGCACGATGGCCATGATCAAATAAATAATATTTTTTTCCAACATTTTATCCAACGGTTTTTGCCTAGCTATCAATATCAATTTTGGATGATTGCATTGGCTGTGATAGCCCATTTTACTTGTGCTTATACCCTATTGGTAAAAAAGAATTATCGCCAACATATTGTAGAGATTGCATTTTTAGCTACCAGTATTTTTTGGTTTTTTACGCTTGCCCCTTTTTATAGATATACCCCTATTTTAATTTGCTTACTGTATTTACATTTGCCCGAAATGTATAAACGCTTTTTATCTTTAGCTGGATATTTACGCATTAGTTTTAGGGCTGCTAAAATATGGCAATTGGCCCTTATGGCATTGTTTATAGGCTATTGCAGCCTGCCATTTTTAATCAGAAATGGTGTGGCAATACAACAAAGCGCGCAGCGTAACGAATACGCAGCTTACCAATGGATAAATGCACAAATTAAACAAGCCCCAAACGAAAAAATATTAATTATAGACGAACCCATTGCGTTTTATTATGCCATGCAACATGATAATATTGCTTATACCCTACCTCATGCTGTTAAAAAGTTTCGATTTGAAAATTACGACAGGGTATTTTATTTAACGCAACGAGTAGCTCCGGCACTAGCCGATAGTATTGCACAATATATGCCTTCGAGTTCTGTAAATCGTGCTAGTATTTTCAAGAAAAATATCATCACCTACCAAGGCATGCGATTGTATCAAATTCAATCAGAACAGGCCTTACAAAACCTTTATAGAAAATAATATGTTATTAGTTGCTAAAAATATCAGTAAATCTTACGGCAAATTGGCCGTTTTAAAATCAGTCGATTTAAGCATTGATGCTGCAGAAATTATTGCAATAGTTGGCGCATCGGGTGCAGGTAAAAGCACACTATTACATTTATTAGGCAGCCTCGACAAAACAGATACCGGAAGTATTATTTTCAATGGTACCGACTTTACCCAATTAAACGATAAAGCCCTTAGTGCATTTAGAAATCAACACATGGGTTTTATTTTTCAATTTCATCATTTACTACCCGAATTTACCGCTTTAGAAAATGTGTGTATTCCAGCCTATATTGCTAAAGAAAATAAAGCAGATGCCGATGCACGAGGCTTGAAACTACTTGCTCAATTGGGTTTAGCAGATCGAGCAGAACATAAACCCTCGGAGCTTTCGGGAGGCGAACAACAACGCGTTGCCATTGCACGCGCACTCATTAACAAACCTGCTATTATTTTTGCCGACGAACCTACCGGAAATTTGGATTCGAATAATGCAAATGAAATTAACGAACTGTTTTTAAAAATTAGAAAAGAAATGGGTGTGGCTATTGTAATTGTAACTCATAATAGCACACTAGCAAGCATTGCAGACCGACAACTTCAAATGAAAGATGGAAATTTAATTGCTTAAACTTTCTTCTTCATAAAATATCGGTAATCTAAATAGTATAACACTTTTAATGTAAGTTGATTATTTTGCGGCTGCGCAAATGTATTTACTAAACTCCCCGCAAACTGACTGCCAGCAATACGGCGATTCGAAATTAGATTGCTGTAATCGCTCACATTGTTTTTCCAAACAATAATTAAATCGCTACCGGGAGCAAATCGCCAGCTGTAAACCAAGTCTGCATTAAAAAAACTCACATTTCGATTATTATTGACTTGGTAATTTGTTGTATCGGCAATTAAATTCCCCGCCTCGTTTAACAACATATATTTTTTTATCTCAACCGTACTCCAATAATATCGTAAGCGTAAAGTAAGCGAAGTGTTTTTATTGAAAATATAAGAAGAACTAAACAAGTTTTCTTGCGTACGCACATTTCTAAATGCAAAATAAATCATCGCATCACTTGCCTTAGCAGCATATCCTTGGGCATTTTTGTCATAACTAATCATGAAATTATTCGTCAACCTTATGCGATTAGAAACACGAAACATAGGAGTAATGTTGATGTAATTATAAGAAGTTTTAACGGTAAAGCCTTTGAAAAAACCGACAGAAGCATCGATGGCTAATCGCTTTCGATAATCGCTAGAAATATCGCTTTCGACACCCATAAAATTAGGAGCAATATAAGTGCGGCCTGGTGTGCGTGCTTCATAGATATCATGATCACCAATGGGTTTTACGAAAAGAGAAAACCCCTGGTAAAAGAAATTTTTATATACATTCCAAATTGCGATATTAAAATCTGTCGATTGAAATTGCTTGGTTCGAAAAGTGGAAGAATAATTAGCGTTTAAACGGTAACCATGTTTCAGTGTTCTTTTGGATGGTTGAAATTCTTGGTAAGACAAATTTAAATAATGTGTAATTTCATCGGGGCTTTGTAGAATTCCTAAATCATTAGGGTTATAGGTATCACTTTCTACATTTGTCAATATTGCAAATTTAAATTTTCCGCTTACCTTTTCTACGCCAATTGCATATTTAAAACCATCGCTAATCGAATCACTAATTGTTTTTTTATTGTAAGACCCAAAACCATTTACTCTAAAGCGATCTTTTTTGTCATTTATTGCAAATTCAACAGCCGAAACATTGGCATTGCCTACATTTAATTGACGCGTTACATTGGTATTGATAAAAGAAATAAAACTATTGTGTTTCAATGTTTGATTGAAAGAAATAATATTATAATTACTGAATGGCTCTGTCACAATCGTTTTTTCTTCACCACTCTCTAATCTTACTGTAGCTTCTGTTTGAGAGGTAATGGCATTTAAAAAACCAATGCCTAATCCATTTGGGCTCCGGCCACTTACTTTTGTAGCATTGATTAATTGTACTTGCCCCGGATTGCTAAGTATTTGTATACTCGAATCGCTGCGCATATTTTCTACGCTTGCAAAACCTTTAGGTGTTCCGCCAATTCGTCTTGTATAAAATAAATTTCCTACATTAAATAACTCGGTGCCTTCGACAAAAAATGGTCGGTTTTCTTGGTACTGCACTTCGAATGCACTTAAATTTAAAATTTTATTATCCGATTGCACTTGTCCAAAATCGGGCGCAAGTGTTAAATCTAATGTATAACTATCGTTGATGCCATATTTTAAATCTAGGCCTGCATTATAAGCCGATGAAAAATTGCTTTGACCCATAATGTTGGCTGGGTAATGGTTTTCGGTTAAACCTAAATAAGGAGTAAGCGACAAACGTAAGGGTGCTTTGATTTGAGTAATACCTACCATATCACCAAAATAAGCGATCCGATTTTTTAAAGTAGGCTCAATAAATGGCCATGAAAGCAATTCTCTTTTTCGCCTAATATTTCTTAAAATTTGAACACCCCATTTTTGTTCGTTTTTGTTCGGAAAACGAATAGCCGAATAGGGAATTTTCATTTCCACATTCCAACCATCTTGGGTTATTTTTACAGCACTCTCCCAAATGGCATCAAAGTTGTCGGTATTAGCTTTTTCGTCAAACTGAACGCCTGCAGCTGTTACACCAAAAGTAAAAGTATTTTGAAAATCGTAATAGGTATCGAAGCTTATACTGAACCAATCGTTATACATGTATTTATCACGAACAGAAAATTCTTTTTGAATACTATCTGGTTTGCCATCGCATAATTGTGCACTGATATAAATAGCATCATCGTTATAAATAATTTTTACTAAAGTGGGTTCGGAAGGGTTAATGTTCTGAAAAGGTTCTTGTTGTTTGAACTCGGTAATGCCTGGTGCCAAATGCCAATCCATTTCATTAATCTGTCCATCAATTTTAATGTTTTGGCTGATTCGTTGCGATACATAGGCTGGCCTTTGGGTATCGGCAGCGCTTGCAGTTATGTAAAGGAACAAGAAAGTCGCAAAGGGCATCAATCGCATGGCGCGAAAATACGGATAAAATCTATTCAGTTTTATAAAAATTATGCTTGATTAAACGCAAAATAGATGTATTTTTACGCCAAATTCTAAAAAAATGAACATTCACGAATATCAAGGAAAATCAATTTTAAAATCATTTGGCGTACGTATTCAAGAGGGTATTGTAGCTGAAACAGCCGAACAAGCCGTTACAGCAGCTCAAGAACTTCAAAAAACTACTGGAACTGGATGGTGGGTTGTGAAAGCACAAATTCATGCAGGTGGTAGAGGAAAAGGTGGTGGTGTAAAATTAGCTAAAACCCTTGACGATGTGAAAGAAAAAGCAAGCCAGATTATCGGCATGCAGTTAATTACTCCTCAGACAGGCGCAGAAGGTAAAAAAGTAAATAAAGTGTTGATTGCAGAAGATGTGTATTACCCTGGCGAATCTGAAACAAAAGAGTATTACATGAGTGTATTATTAAATAGGGCAAGTGGCAGAAACATTATTATGTATTCGACCGAAGGTGGAATGGACATTGAAGAAGTGGCCGAACACACTCCTCATTTAATTTTCAAAGAAGAAATTGATCCTAAAGTTGGTTTACAAGGTTTTCAAACTAGAAAAATTGCTTTCAATTTAGGTTTATCGGGCGATGCATTTAAAGAAATGACCAAATTTGTAGCCGCGCTTTACAAAGCATACGAAGCAACCGATTCGGCTATGTTTGAAATCAATCCTGTATTGAAAACTTCGGACAATAAAATATTAGCTGTAGATGCTAAAGTTAATTTAGACGAAAACGCATTGTATCGTCATCCAGATTACTTAGCGATGCGTGATGAATTAGAAGAAGACCCTACCGAAGTGGAAGCTGGAAAATCTAATTTGAATTATGTGAAATTAGATGGTAATGTTGGCTGCATGGTGAATGGTGCTGGATTAGCAATGGCTACGATGGACATCATTAAATTATCTGGCGGTGATCCTGCAAACTTTTTAGATGTTGGTGGAACGGCTAATGCAACTACTGTAGAAGCTGGTTTTCAAATTATCTTGAAAGACCCAAATGTTAAAGCAATTTTAATAAATATTTTTGGTGGTATTGTAAGATGCGACCGAGTTGCGCAAGGGGTAATTGATGCCTATAAAAACATTGGAAATATTCCGGTGCCAATTATTGTGCGTTTACAAGGAACCAACGCAGAAGAAGCTAAAAAATTAATTGACGAATCTGGTTTAAAAGTATTTTCTGCAATTGCTTTACAAGATGCAGCAGACTTAGTAAAACAAGTATTGTCAAAATAATACTAGCACAAAAAAATTAAAAGCCAATTAGATTTTCTAATTGGCTTTTTTTATGGATATTTAAGGATGCTAGTAAAAATCTATCCTAACAATCCAAACGAGAAACAACTTGAAGAAGTGGTAGCCTGTTTGCGTAACGGTGGATTAATAATCTATCCAACCGATACCGTGTATGGATTAGGTTGCGATATTTACCAAGCCAAGGCAATCGAAAAGTTGTGTAAGCTTCGAAATATCAATCCTGAAAAAGCAAATCTTTCTTTTATTTGTGCCGATTTAAGTCATTTGTCGGATTTTGTGAAACCTATAGACAACGCCGTTTTCAGGGTATTGAAACATGCACTCCCCGGCCCTTTCACTTTTATTTTAAATGCCAATAATAAGGTGCCAAAACTCCTGCATTCAAATAAAAAAACAGTAGGCATCCGCGTACCCGATAACAAAATAGCACGCAGCATTGTTAAATTATTAGGCAATCCAATTGTAAGTACTTCTATTCACGACGATGATGAAGTAATTGAATACAGCACCGACCCCGAATTGATTTATGAAAAATACAAAGACTTAGTAGATATGGTAATTGATGGTGGTTACGGCGAATTACAAGCTTCTACCGTAGTTGATTACACAAGCGATGAACCAGTTGTTGTTCGCCAAGGTAAAGGTGATTTAAATCTATTTTTATAATATACATGGGATTATTTCTAGGATGATAGGATTTGCTATTTTACGATCAACCAAAGACTCGGCACAAACAACTGAACCGACCACAGTGCAGCTATAGTAGCCTGTGCAAAGAAAAACAATCCCCAAATAAAACTTGGTAAATAAGTGAGTTGTTGTAAATTTTTGGCATCACCTGCATTTTTAGCATCTTTTATACTGATGATTAAAATAATGAGGGAAGAAACCCAAGCATCAACAAATACAACGGCTCCAATTAATATGGCTGCGTAATTTTGATAGACCTCAGTGCCCTTGTAAAACAATAAACCAATAATAATTGCAACAATACTAAGCCAAACAATTCCGTATACATTTCGAACCCAAAAAATTAAATTGAGTAAACTGATGCTAAAAAAAATAAATAAAATATAAATAGCATGGTTATAAAAAATGAGATAGGCACATACAATGGCAAACATGGAGGATCCAATATAGCCAGCTAAGGAAACAAAGAATTTGGTAAACCAATTGCTCGCCTTGGTGGTGGCTAAGCCTGCGCCTGTGTGGAATAGGTCTATAGAAAGCACCTCGCCTGCAAAAAACAAACTACAAGTAGCATGCGCACTTTCGTGAATAAGTGTATTAAAACATTTTAAAAATTTGCCAATTACCGGAATATAACTCAAAGCCAAAGCAAAAAATAAAGCAATAATGATTTGAGTTTGCAAAGGGCTTAAACTGCTCATGTTATTTTTTTAAAGGTGAATCGGGTTCCTTGGCAAAATGATTGAAAATTAATTGATCGGCTAATGCAGGAAAATGTTTAGCCAACCAAACGGTAAGTTTTCCTTGAAAAGTAAGAATAAGGCTGCGTTTACGCTGCTTTACCGCCTGCACTATTTCCAATGCTACTTGTTCGGGTTGCATGATATTTTTTTCGTCCATGGGCGATTCGCCTTGAGGCAAACCATCTTTAGATCTAGCCACCGAACGAATATTAGATGCGGTAAAACCAGGACAAGCAATTAAAACACTTAAGCCATTATATAAATTTTCGACCCTTACGCTTTCTAAAAAACCTTGCATAGCAAACTTAGAAGCAGAATAACCTGTTCGGCCTGGAAGACCTTTATAGCCTGCAATGGAGCTCACTCCTACCAAGACTCCTTTCGATGCTATTAATTCGGGTAAAGCATATTTTGTACAAAATACCGTTCCCCAAAAATTAATATCCATCACTTCTGCCAGTACTTTTAAATCTACTTCTTCGAAAATAGCACGCATCGAAATTCCTGCATTATTAATTAATACATCAATTTTACCAAATGCGGCTAATGCTTGATCCATTAATTGTTTACATTGAATTTCTTTCGAAACATCTGTAGCCACTGCAATTACTTGTATGCCATAATTATTTTTTAATTGCGTGGCTATTTCGAGCAGTTTAGTATGATTGCGTGCTGCTAAAACTAAATGAGCACCTTCGGCTGCAAATGCAGTAGCCAATGCCATTCCAATACCCGAACTGGCTCCAGTAATTACAATTACTTTTTGGTTTAAATTCATGTTACTCATTGCCTAAATTTTGATAACCGCGCCAAATTAAAATAAGATCACTAGCAATTTGATAATGTTTTGCATATAAAAGATTTAATCTTTTAGCAGTTGATTCGGAAACGGATTGTTTATTTTTAATTCCATTCACTGGACTTAAAACACCTGGTTTTAATTTTGGCAAATGCTTATTATCAATTACCTTATTGGCATATCCGACCCATGATTTTTCTAAAAACAAAACAGAAAATATATTTTTGAGCAATTGAAAAGGTGATTTAACGAATAATAAATGAATAGGGAAAGTCAATAATAGCAATAGACTCAGCATAAAATCGAACAATTGCTTATTTCTTTTAGCCGCCGGTTTAGCAATAGAAAAATTAATATCAATGGTATATAAATCGCCAGGATTATCGACCGAATTACTTCCAATTATAAATAAACTTTCTTCGGGTGCTATTTTAAAATCAACTTGTGATTGATTTACTTTAGACATGGCCAAAATAATTTCTTGTAATTGTATGTCTTTGGTCGAGAAAATAATTTCGTCTACTTGGTAAACTTCCACCACTTCGTTTAATTGCGAAACATCGCCTAAATAAGCTTCGCTCGCATTTCTATCGGGTTGCACAAAGCCAATAAAATTAATGCTTCCAACGGCATGTCTGATCATTTCTAGTACCCGCTGACCTTCTTCAATTTTGGCAACAATAACTATTTTCTTTTCGGAGCTGATGCCATCTAACTTAAAGTTTTTTAATCCCAATGCATTTAGAATAATGCGCAAGCCAACTGCAGCAATCACTGTCCAAAAGGAACCTAAAATAATAATTGCACGAGAAAAACGCCAGGCTTCGTTTTGGAATGCATACATTAAACCAATGCCAATTGTTCCAATAAATAAACCACGGACCAGTTTGGAAAGCTTGTAAGGTTTATCGTAACCACCTAACAACCAAACGGCCATTAACCAAATGAGTATATAGATGGGAACAGCCGTATTCATTAATTCAGGAGCATAGGCCTTTCGAACAAATCGATGGTTGTGCTCCCAATAAATTTTGATAAAATAAATACCAGCATACCAAGTAGCTGCATCTAAAAAAGGCAATACCATTTTGCGCAATAAACGCGAAAAAATAGCTAATCCTGCACGCAAATAAATAGCGATGTTAATTAAAAAAGAAAATAACTTTGCGTTATTTTTAGTAAAATGTTTTTGAGCGAAAATAATCATGGCATTGTAAAACACAAAGACATAATTCACCGAACTCTTTTTGGTACTCTCTCCTTTATAATGGATAATTTGCGTGTCTGGAAAATAGTAATTGTCGTAACCGCCAAGTTGTATGCGGTACGAGAGGTCGATGTCTTCGCCGTACATAAAAAATGTTTCATCGAGTAAGCCTACTTGATCAAGTGCCGATTTACGCATCAACATAAAGGCGCCCGCAAGTACATCAACTTTATGTATTTTATTTTTATCTAAAAAACCTAAATGATAGCGACCAAACTTTTTTGATTTGGGGAACAAATTAGATAAACCAATAATTTTGCAAAAAGCAACAAATGGTGTGGGCAATCCGCGTTTAGACTCTGGTAAAAATTGCCCTTTACCATCTATCATTTTCACGCCTAAGCCACCTGCATTTGGATGCGCATCCATAAAGTCACAGATTTTAACAAAGGTATCTTCTTGCACCACCGTATCGGGGTTAAGCAATAAGAAGTATTCGCCTTGCGCAATTTGCATGGCTTGGTTATTGGCAACAGAAAAACCAACATTTTTTTTATTCTCAATTAATTGAACTTCAGGAAATTTTTCTTTGAGCATTTCTATCGAGCCATCGACCGAATGGTTATCGACTACGAAAATTTCGATTGGTAAATGTTGTTTTGCTTTTCGAACAGCATACAAACACTGCTCTAAAAAGTACTTTACATTATAATTAACAATAACAACCGATAACTTCATTTACCTCTTAAAAATTGATGAAATATACTATTTTTTTGTGTTTGCTGCGCCATGCATTTTAACGAATAGGCTTAGCGATTATTGCTTTCGTAAGGCACCCTGGTTACAATAGAACGGCCGAGTGTAAGTTCATCAACATATTCGAGTTCGCCACCAAAGGCAACTCCACGGGCCAATGTGGTCACTTTTAACGAAAACCCTTTTATTTTTTTATCGATGTAAAACAAAGTGGTATCCCCCTCCATCGTAGCGCTTAGCGCCATGATCACTTCTGTAATGGGTTCGTTTTTCAAGCGTAAAATTAAAGATTCAATTTGTAATTCGTTAGGCCCTACTCCTTCCATTGGCGATATTAAGCCGCCCAAAACATGGTACAATCCATTGTATTGCTGGGTGTTTTCTATAGCAATAATATCACGAATATCTTCTACCACACATAATTCGTGTTGTACTCTTTTTGGGTTATTACAAATGCTACACAATTCGGTATCCGAAATATTATTACACCTTTTGCAATAATGAATATCATCTTTTAATGTTTGAAATACCGTTCCAAAATGACGCACCATGGCCGGCTCTTGTTTTAATAAATGCAAAACCAAGCGAAGCGCGGTTTTGCTGCCAACGCCAGGTAATTGGGCGAATTGCTTTACAGCCTCTTCGAGCTGCCTAGAAGGAATATTCATGAGGTAAAAATAAGATTTATAATTACATTTGTTACAAAGCCCTTGCTTATGTCTGCTAGTTTTATTTTTACCTGCGTTGCCGCCTATTCTGTTTTACTATTTGTAATTACTTGGTTAACAAGCAGAAATTCGAATAACCAATCCTATTTTTTAGGCAATAAATCATCACCTTGGTATATCATTGCCTATGGCATGATTGGCGCTTCTTTATCGGGCGTTACCTTTATTTCGGTTCCGGGCTGGGTAAACCAAACACAATTCTCTTATTTAATGTTGGTTTTAGGCTATTTGGCGGGTTATGTGGTGATCGCAACCGTATTGCTTCCTTTATACTATCGTTTAAACCTGACCTCTATTTATGCCTATTTAGATCAACGATTTGGATTTTATACTTACCAATCTGGCGCTTTCTTTTTTATTTTATCCAGGGTAATTGGCGCTTCTTTTAGAATGTTTTTAGTAGTGAGTGTTTTACAAACTTTTGTATTTCAATCTTGGGGTGTTCCATTTTATGTGACGGTATTGTTATTTATCGCACTCATTCTTTTATACACTTACGAAGGTGGCATTAAAACAATTATTTGGACAGATACTTTGCAAACAACTTTTATGCTCTTAGGAGTTATTATTTCGGTGTATATTATTTCGAATGAATTAGGATATCATTTTTCGGATTTGGTTAAAACAATTAAAGAAAGTAATTATTCTCAAGTAATTTTTACAGATGTAAATGATAAAAGATTTTTCTTGAAACAATTTTTAAGCGGCATGTTTATCACCATCACAATGACTGGATTAGACCAAGAAATGATGCAAAAAAACTTGAGCTGTAAATCGCTGAAAGATGCGCAAAAGAACATGTTTAGCTTTAGTATTGTATTGGTTTTGGTAAACTTTTTGTTTCTTTGTTTAGGCGTAGTTTTATATCAATATGCGCTAAGAAAAGGTATTACCTTACCCGCTAATTCTGACGAATTATTTCCTACGCTTGCCATTAATTACTTAGGAAAATTTGCAGGCATTGTATTTATTATTGGATTAATTTCTGCTGCTTATCCCAGTGCAGATGGCGCGCTCACTTCGCTCACCACTTCATTCTGTGTCGATATTTTAGGCATCAACCGAAATGAAAATTTATCAGAAAAAAAACGCATTCGTTGGAGACATATGGTACACATTGGTTTTGCTTTATTATTGTTTGGCGTGATTGTACTATTTAAATCAATCAACGACCAAGCCGTTGTTGGCAAACTATTTACAGTAGCAGGTTATACCTATGGGCCTTTATTAGGATTATATGCATTTGGATTATTTACTAAACATGCTGTGAAAGATAAATTAGTACCCATTGTGTGCATACTCTCTCCCGTTTTATGTTACATCATTAATTACAACAGCCAACAATGGTTCAATGGATACAAATTTGGCTTCGAATTGTTAATTGTAAATGGTTTCATTACATTTATAGGTTTGGTAATTTTAAGAACCTTTAAAAAAGAAACGATATGACAGGAGAAGATAAATTTAGAAGTGCATTTGAAAATAAAAATTGGAACGAAATAAAAACCCAAAACTCTTGGCAGATTTTTAAAATCATGGCCGAATTTGTAGAAGGCTTTGAAAAGCTTGCAAAGATTGGGCCTTGCGTAAGTATTTTTGGTTCTGCTCGTACCAAACCCGATCACGAATATTATTTATTAGGCGAAGAGATTGCGCAAAAATTAACCAGGAAAGGCTATGGCGTAATCACCGGTGGTGGCCCAGGCATCATGGAAGCAGGCAACAAAGGTGCGCGCGCAACTGGTGGCAAATCGGTGGGCTTAAATATTGTATTACCTTTTGAACAAACCCATAACCCATATATCGATTTAGATAAACTCATGAATTTTGATTACTTCTTTGTACGCAAAGTGATGTTCTTAAAATATGCCCAGGGCTTTGTGGTTTTACCTGGTGGTTTTGGTACACTCGACGAATTATTTGAAGCACTCACTTTAATTCAAACTAAAAAAGTAGCACAATTTCCGGTGGTACTCGTGGGTAGTCAATTTTGGACTGGACTAGTTGATTGGATCAAAGAAGTCATGCTCAAAAAAGAACAAAATATTCACGAAGATGATTTATTGTTATTTTCGGTAGTAGATACCGCCGATGAAGCCGTAAATGCCATCATTGAGTTCTACGAAAAGTATGTATTGAAGCCTAATTTCTAGGCAAAAAACCGCTATTTATATATCCTTTTGACAATTTCGCTGTAAATTAACTGACAGCTTGGCTTTTTTTTATCTTTGGCAGAGAATTTGAAAAATGCCATATCGCAAGAATAAAGCTATAAATAAAGATATATGACCGAATGATTACCCAAAGTTTGCTAGCGTCAGTTGAGAGTATCGCCCGTGACGCGGGCGCTGCCATCATGCGCATCTACGACAAAGAGATTGATGTTGCCTACAAGGGCGACCACTCGCCGCTGACGGAGGCAGACCTTGCTGCCCACCACCTCATTGCCGATAGACTCAAGGC
>CAIMAP010000136.1 GCA_903838995.1 uncultured bacterium
ACAACATTTGCCATGGCTATTGGTTTGCCAGTAGCACCAATTATTAGGGCAACTATATTCCGTCATTTTTGTGGCGGCGAATCTATAGATGAATGTAATAAAACCATACAAGCATTAGCGAAATATCAGATAGGTACAATTTTAGATTATTCGGCAGAAGGCGCCGAAACCGAAAGTAGTTTTGATGCCACCACACAAGAAACCATTGCGACAATTGAACGCGCCAAAGGCGATGATAAAATTGCCTTTGCTGTTTTTAAAGTAACCGGAATTGCGAGCATTAGCTTATTAGAAAAAATGGATGCAGGCCAGCCCTTAAGCCAGGCAGAGCAAGCAGCCTTTGGGCGTGTGAGTAAACGCATACATCAAATTTGTAATGCAGCACACGAAGCTAAGGTGCGCATATTTATAGATGCCGAAGAAAGTTGGATTCAAAAAACCATCGATGCTTTGGCTTATCAAATGATGGCGCATTTTAATGATCAAGATGCCATTGTGTATAATACTTATCAGTTTTATCGTCACGATAGATTGGCTGCTATGATTTCGGCACACGAAAAATTAAAAGCCGCAGGTAAATTTTTTGGAATTAAATTGGTGCGTGGCGCCTACATGGAAAAAGAACGCGCACGCGCCGTGGCAAAAAATTACGAAGATCCAATTCAAATAAATAAAAACGCATCGGATGCAGCTTATGATGCTGCATTAGACTATTGCGTGGCAAACCTAGCAGATATTAGTATTTGCGCAGGTACGCATAACGAAAACAGTTCTATGCATTTGGTAAATTTAATGGCGCAACATGGCCTAGCCGCAAACGATCGCCGCATTTACTTTTCGCAATTGCTGGGCATGAGCGATAACCTGAGTTATAATTTATCGATGGCGGGATATAATGTAGCTAAGTATGTACCCTATGGCCCCGTTAAAAAAGTATTGCCTTATTTGTTCCGCAGGGCCGAAGAAAACACCGCTATTGCTGGGCAAATGGGCAGAGAGTTGAGTTTGATTGTGGCGGAGCAGAAGCGGAGGAGGTAGGGTAGTTCTCCTCTTAATTTGATAATAAGATTTTGTTAAGTTTTGGCTTGCATAAGGCCAAGGTTGTATTTCGTATTTGCTACATCTTTATTATATGTTTTGATTTTGTTCTTTTATCGAGACAGTTTAGGTCGGGGGATTTTAAAGTAAATTGTTTTTGCTAATTTTAAGAAGAAAATATTTTCATTGTTAGGAGGGATAGAGGCTATAGAGAAAATAGGGATTTTTTGGAAATATAAATTATGGCCAATGATTCCACGACCAATAAAATTACACAAACAATATGAAATTAGGAAGACTCGAAAAATTAGACTTGCGTCTTTTAACAAGTCCAAGAATTGCATCAGCAGGAAGTCTTTTTGCAGCAATGCTAGCGGGTAATGAAAATACAACAACAATTGGAGAAGAAACAATGGGAGGATATTATGGACACAACGAACATACACCATTAGAATATAAATTACCAAAATCAAAAATCATTAAAAAATTTTCAGTAGTAAATTTAGAGCAAGATGTTCCCCCAAAAGAAAATCAATAATACGACAGAGGTATTATTCCAGATTATAATATCACTCAAACTTTTATTGACTTCCTAAATAATACCGACACGCAAATGAATTTTACTTTGGAACTAATTAAGAAAAAATAAAAACTGGTGCTAACAGCAGTTTGGCAAAATGGTGGGTTCAGGGCTAAATTCATCGGCAGTTCTTCGAATGAACTTTTGTGCAAAACTGAACATTTGCGGTTCAATTTTCGCCACTTCGCCAAGTTGCAAAACGTTAGCAGTAATACTTAAAGATAAAAACATATGGACAAGAAAATAGTATTTATTTCGCATATCACCGAAGAAAAGGAACTTGCGATCAAGACAAAGGAATTAATCGAAACTTCATTTTTAGGAATGATAGAAGTATTTGTTTCATCAGACGAACATAGTATTTCATTAGGACAAAAATGGCTAGATAATATTACTCAATCTCTAAAGACTTGTGCTATTGAAATTATTTTGTGTAGTCCAAAATCAATCACTAGACCTTGGATAAATTTTGAAGCTGGTGCAGGTTGGATTAGAGAAATACCTGTTATACCATTCTGCCATTCCGGTATGACACCTTCCAAATTGCCAATGCCTTTAAATTTGTTGCAAGCTGCGACTGCAAATGAAATTTCAAGTTTAAAATTATTGTTTCCAGTTTTAGCACAAGCACTTGGTTCAAAGACACCAGAGATTGACTTTTCAACCTTTACTCAGACAGTGAAAGTACTTGAAACAAATTACACTTATTGGGACGAATTAAATCGACATTTAGAAAAAATAAATAATTATCATAATCAATTTATTCCAGCATTAAAACGTGCACAGACAATTCAAATTGATTTAACAGAAACAGACATAAACTTTTTTATTGAATTAATGAAGTTTCTTACTCCAAAACGACTTCTTGAATTTAAACGTAATGGTGACACAAAATTCACTACGACCGGAACTTTTTATGGTTGTAGTATAATTCCATTAGAAAATTTAAGTGGGATTTGGACAGACGGTAATTGTAAATATCAATAGAATGAAAGTACATACTGCTAACAGCAGCTACAAGAAATTGGCGGGTCAGTGGTTAAATGAAACTTTGTGCTTCGTATCAAGTTCAGTGCTAGCAGACATTTTTGTGCTTCGAAATCGCCAACTTCTTGTAGCTGCAAAACGTTACCTGCAAGTTTATCTACCGACTCCAATTGAAATATGTTGATAAAAAAAATAAAAAAACATTTTGATGTTTAATTAATTAGACTATTTTTGTCCAAACAACAATTGTCTAATGAAAACCTTTGGAGAAATCATAAAATCGAAACGCGAAGAACAAAACCTGTTACTTCGTGAAATTTCTGCCTTGACTAATATTGATCAATCTATCATAAGTAAATTAGAAAAAGGAGAAAGAAAAGCCTCTCGAGAACAGGTCTTGAAACTTGCTGCAATTTATAAAATACCTGATAGCGATTTAATAATTTCTTGGCAAAGCGACAAAGTTGCTTATGATTTAATGCTGGAAAATGATGCCGATAAAATTTTGAAAGTGGCAGAATCAAAAGTTAAATATCTTAAAACCATAAAAAAATGAAAAAAAACTTATTATCATTATTTACTGGTTGTGGTGGAATGGACATTGGTTTTGAAGGAGGCTTTAAAATTCCAAAAGCAACAATTAACAAGGACATACACAAAGACTGGATTCAAAAAGAAGATGATATATATATTTATTTAAAAGAAACATTTTTTGAAACCAAATTTGCAAACGACATTAGCGAATACGCAAAGATTGCTTGGAACGATTACTTCTCAAAGAGAAGAGGACACGACCTAAATGGAACTTTTAGAGTTGGAAGTATTGTAGATATTGTAAAAGAATATCAAAATGGAAACAAAACAGTATTTCCTAAAAACATAGAAATTGTAACTGGCGGTTTCCCTTGCCAAGATTTTAGCGTAGCCGGAAAACGCAAGGGTTTTAATTCACACAAAGACCATCATGGAAATATCATAGATTCAGATATTCCAACAGAAGAGACAAGGGGCAAACTTTACATGTG
>CAIMAP010000137.1 GCA_903838995.1 uncultured bacterium
AGAAAAAATAGCCAAACCGGAAAAATTGAAAGACTTGTTTCTTTTGACATAAAATTACTTACTAGTGGAGTAATTAAAAATGCTTTAAATACTAGGAATTACGCCGAACATTCTGTTTTAAAAAATGGGACATGGAATAAACTTGGTATTAGCAACAATGGTATTTATAAAATTGGTTTTGCTGAATTAAAAAAAATGGGAATCAATCCAGAAACGATTGACCCAAGAAATATTCGCATTTATGGAAATGGTGGTGGCATCCTTCCAGAAATCAATAGTGCAAGCAGATACGACGATTTAACAGAAAATCCGATTTTGGTTTTTGGAGAAGCCGATGGCAAATTTAATGAATCAGACTATGTTCTGTTTTATGCTTTTGGGCCAAATAATATTTATCCGGATACTACTCTAAATACTTTTTCACATACTACCAATCCATACACTTTAAAAAGTAATTATTTTATCACGGTAGATTTAGGACCAGGTAAAAGAATTGCAAATCAAGAAAGCATAAACGAAGTACCCAATAAAATTATAGACACCTATAATTATTTTGAATTACATGAATTAAATAATTCGACGGGAGTAAATTTAACAATTAAAAGCGGCAGAGAAAGATGGGGAGAGGAATTTAGTAATTTGCTTTCTTATGACTTTAATTTTACGCTTCCCGAATTAGCTATCGGCAAACCACTGAAATTTAGGGCAGATTTAATTGGTCGCTCACAAAGCCCCGCCAATAGCTCTTTTGTGATTAAGGCAAATGGCGTAACAACTAATACCATAACTTGTACAGGCGTAGAATTTAGCTATGATGCTGCATATGGTTCAATTGTTAGCACGGGCTACACAACAGTTCCCAATCCATCTGAAAACCTGCTGATAAATATTACCTATAATAAACCAGACCTAACTGCAAGTGGTTATTTGAATTTCATTGAAATTAACGCCATTAGCAAATTAAAATTAAATGGTAATTTTTTAAACTTTAGTAGCATAGAAAGTTTCGGCAAAGGTAAAATCAGTCAATTTAATATTGATGCAATTAATCCGAATGAAATAATTATTTGGGATATTACAAACAAAACAAATCCAGTAAATCAATTATTTACTGTAAATAATAACCTTGCACAGTTTACGAACAAAACCGAGGTTTTAAAAGAGTTTGCGGTATTTAAAGGAACGGATTTTTCAAAGCCCGAAATATTAGAAAAAATAGAGAACCAAGATTTACACGCGCTCGATTTTGCAGATTTTATAATTATTTCCGCTCCAGAATTTATTACTGAAGCAGAGCGTTTGGCTGCCTTCCGAAGAACCAATAATAATTTACGCGTATTAGTAATTACAGAAGATAAAATTTTCAATGAATTTAGTGCAGGCGTAAAAGACGCAAGTGCCATTAGGGATTTTGTAAAAATGTTTTATGATAGGGCTGGAAATAATTTAGCAAACATGCCAAAATATTTATTGCTATTTGGCGATGGCTCTTACGACAATATTGGCATTGTAAAAAACAATACTAATTTTATTACCTCTTTTGAAAGTAGAAATTCGCATTCCCCTTTTGGCTCCTATGTGACCGATGATTTTTTTGGTTTGCTCGACGAAAGCGAAGGTGATTTTGACTACAATGGGAAACCAGTATATGGTGCCGCAGCCTTAGATGTTGCCGTTGGCAGAATGCCTATTCAATCTGCTTTAGAAGCAAAGCAAATGGTCGATAAAATAATTTTATATAGCAACTTAAGAGGCGACTGGAAAAATAAATATGTTTTAGTGGCCGACGACCAAGATGGAAACCTACATTTAAATCATGCGGAAAATCATTACCGAACCATCAGAAAATTAAGCAACAATTATAATATTGATAAAATTTATTTAGACGCTTACCCTCAAATTAGCACCCCCGCTGGAAGCCGTTACCCTGAAGTAAACAATGCCATTAACCAAGCAATGGCATCTGGTGCGTTGGTGATTAATTATATTGGACATGGCGGAGAGGTTGGTCTTGCACACGAAAAAGTTGTCACGCTGGATGACATCCGTTCATGGAAAAACAAATCAAGCATGCCATTGCTTTTTACCGCAACTTGTTCCGTAGGTAGATGGGATGACCCTGCATTTCAATCGGCAGGAGAACAATGTTTATTAAATGCTGATGGTGGCGCAATTGCCATGTTTACTACTACTCGTGTGGTGTTTGCAAGCGAAAACGAAGCAATTAACGAAAGTTTTATCAAAGCACTTTTTGATTCTACGAATATAGGTGGCAATAATACGCTTGGCGATTTATATAGAAAAAGCAAAAACTTAAATGGCTTAATTAATCAAAGAAATTTCTCTTTATTGGGTGACCCTTCTTTACCATTCGCTATACCACAATACCGTATCGTGACTGAAAAAGTAAATGAAAAATTAATCAGTAGTAAAAATTTAGACACATTAAAAGCGCAAAGTTTAGTGAATATCAAGGGTTATATTGCCGATCAAAATGGTAACAAACTGAACAATGTTTCGGGTGTTTTATACCCAAGTATTTTTGATAAAAAAACGACCCTCAAAACACTTGGGCAAGATGTAGGCTCGAATGGAAGTAATGTGCAAAATTTCGACATTCAAAAAAATATTATTTACAAAGGTAAAGTAAGTGTAACGAATGGTTCTTTTGATTTTAATTTTGTGGTGCCAAAAGATATTTCGTATCAAGCAGGCGCTGGAAGGCTCAGTTACTATGCACAAATGGGCGCGCAAGAGGCCATCGGGTCTTATGATAGTATTATCATTGGAGGATCTGCAAATGCTAGCAATTCGGATAAAATTGGACCAGAAATTAAAACTTATTTGAATTCAGAAAATTTCGTTATGGGCGGCATCACCAACGAAAATCCAACCTTAATTGTGAAGCTAAAAGACGCCAACGGAATCAACACCGTTGGGAATGGAATTGGTCATAATTTAACCGCTACTATTACTAAAGATACTAAGTCAGAAACAATCGATTTAAATCAATATTACGAATCTAAATTAGATAGCTATCAAGAAGGAGCTATCAATTACCCTTTCAATAAATTAACAGCTGGAAATTATACTTTAAAAATTAAAGCCTGGGATGTTTTTAATAATTCGTCAGAAAGTAATACTGCATTTACCGTTGTTTCATCTGAAGGATTACAATTACAACATGTGTTAAATTATCCTAATCCTTTTACTACGCAAACAGATTTTCAGTTTGAGCACAATGGTGGAAGCGAAAACTTACAAGTGCAAGTGCAAATATTTACCGTTTCTGGCAAATTGGTTAAAACAATCAACCAAACCACAAGCGGCAATGGCGCAAGAGTAACCGGCATTTTATGGGACGGCAAAGATGATTTTGGCGATAAAATAGGCAGAGGGGTTTATGTATACCGATTAAAAATTCGCGCAGCAAATGGACAAAGTGCCGAAAAAATAGAAAAGCTAGTGTTGTTAAATTAAGCTTTTGCCTTATTTTTCTATCTTTGAAGATAGGGGCAATCGCATACAAATTATTTTAGATGAAATTAAAAAGTAAAAATTCAGTTGTTGTTGGAAAAATTATTTTTTTCGCTGCCTTGCTTTGCGGTACGATGCAAAGTGCTTCTGCGCAAATTAGCACGCAAAACTTAAATGGAAATGGTGATGCGGTAAATGCCATTACCACTGCGGTGCCATTTTTATTAATTGGTCCCGATTCTAGAGCAGGTGCAATGGGCGATGGCGGTGTGGCAAGCAGCGCAGATGTAAATTCAAATCATTGGAATCCTTCTAAGTTTGCTTTCGTTGATAGACCTTATGCAATTGGTATTTCTTATACCCCATGGTTACAAAAATTAGTTCCAGATATTAACCTTGCTTATTTATCTGGCTATTATAAATTAGACAACAAGCAAGTGTTTGGCGCATCTTTAAGATATTTTTCTTTAGGAGATATTACCTTTACCGACAACGCCGGAAATGTAACCGGGCAAGGTAATCCAAACGAATTTGCACTTGACTTATCTTACACTAGAAAACTTTCAGATAGGTTAGGATTAGGAACAGCCTTTCGATTTATTAATTCCGATTTAGCACAAGGACAATTAGCCGCATCGGGTCAAGATATCATGCCAGGTAGAAGTGTGGCGGTAGATGTTTCTACTTATTATCAAAATCCAGATTTAATAGTTGATGGTAAAAGAACAACCTTTTCTTTTGGCGCATGTGTTTCGAATGTAGGCGCAAAAATGAATTATACAAATTCTACCGATCGCTTTTTTATTCCAACTAATTTAAAAATTGGTATTGGTGGAAAAATGAAATTAGATGACTACAACGAAATTTCTGCCTTTGTAGAAGCGAATAAATTATTAGTGCCCACGCCACCTATTTATGCTTACGACACTTTAAATAATCCCATTTATAATTTAGACGGCACTCGAAAAATTATTTCGGGTAAAGACCCTAACGTTTCGGTTCCAACAGGCATCCTGCAATCGTTTAACGATGCACCGGGTGGCATGAAAGAAGAGTTTAGAGAAATATATTATTCGGCTGGTTTTGAATATTGGTACGACAAACAATTTGCTTTAAGGGCAGGCTACTTTTACGAACATCCAACAAAAGGTGACAGACAATACTTTACCATTGGTGCAGGTATTAAATATAATATTTTTGGAATCGATCTTTCCTATTTAATTCCAACTAAACAACAAAATCCATTAGAGAATACTTTAAGATTCTCACTTACCTTTAACTTCGAAGATATTAAAACCAATGAAAATTAAAATAGGATTCGGTTTTGATGTTCACCAGTTAAAAATTGGACATCCATTTATTATGGGTGGCGTTAACTTAGCACATGATCGTGGTGCTTTTGGGCATTCGGATGCAGATGTTTTACTACACGCTATTTGCGATGCTATATTAGGCGCGGCAAACTTGAGAGACATTGGTTTTCATTTCCCGAATACCGAAGAAAAATGGAAAGGCGTTTCTAGTATGCTATTACTTCAAGAAGTAATGAAATTAATTGCAGAGAAAAATTTTGCATTGGGTAATATCGATTGCATGATTTGTTTAGAGGCGCCGAAAATTAATCCACATATTCCGGAAATGAAAAAAAATATTGCAAGTGCAATTGGTATTTCTGAGGAAGATATTTCTATAAAAGCAACCACAAATGAGCAGATGGGTTTTATTGGAAGAGCAGAGGGTGTTGTTGCTTATGCCGTTGTGTTGTTAGAAAAAACTATTTAAACCCTCTTTGTCTTTTTGCTTCGAATGTCAAGATGGCCGCGGCATTAGAGACATTTAAAGAATCTATTTTCCCCAACATTGGTATTTTTATTTGGCTCGCATTTACTAACCAATAATCCGACAAGCCAGTTGCTTCTGTACCTAAAATGATGGCTGTTGGTTTGCAGAAATCAACATGATGGTAATCGTCTTGAGCTGTTAAGGCAGCAGCATACGCTATGATTTTATTTTTTTGTAACCAATGAAATAATTCTTCCGAACTACACACAACCATTGGAACGGTAAATACACAGCCCACACTGGAACGAATTACATTTGGATTAAATAGATCTGTTTTTAAATCACAAACAATTAAGGCATCTATTTTTGCTGCATCTGCCGTTCGTAAAACAGCTCCTAAATTGCCTGGTTTTTCTACCGCTTCGAGCACCATTAATAATGGATTTTCGGTAAGTATTAAATCTTCTAATGCTAAAAAAACAGGTTTGATTAATGCCAATAAACCATCGGAATTTTCGCGATAGGCAATTTTTGCAAAAACCTCTTTAGTCACTGGATAAATTTGATCAGCAGGAAAATGTTCGATATGCCCAGCAATATCTTCGCAATAATATAAGGAAGCTATTTCGTGTCCGGCGCTTAAGGCTAAAGCAATTTCTCGTTTTCCTTCCACCACAATTAAGCCTTCTGATTTTCGTTCAGCTGATTTCTCAATTAAGCGATTAATATGTTTAATCTTTGGATTTTGTAAACTAGAAATTAGTTCGGAATGCAGCATTTAGATTTTGTTTTCTAATGGATCAATGCCACAATTACAATTGCCTGCACATTTTCCTTTTGCAGTAAAATTACGATAAACCATGCCGCCCAAATAGACAACAGCAGCAATCACCAATAATCCAACCAATATTTCCTGAACCATATACAAATATAAAAATATTATTAATGTGCAGCCAGCCAATTTTCGCCTATACCAATTTCAACTAAAATTGGCACATCTAGCGACAGCGCATTTTTCATGTTCGTTTCAATAATAACTTTCATTTGATCAACTTCTTGCAAAGGTACTTCGAAAACTAATTCGTCATGCACTTGCATGGTCATTTTTGATTGCAATCCTTGTGCCTTTATAGCCGCATGAATTTTTATCATGGCCACTTTTATCATGTCGGCTGCAGATCCTTGAATAGGCGCATTGATGGCGTTTCGTTCTGCAAAGCCTCTAACAGTTGCATTTGCTGAATTAATATCTCTTAAATAACGCCTGCGCTTCATGATGGTTTCTACATAACCATTTTCTCTGGCGAAATCGATTGTTTGCGCCATGTAATTTTTAATTTTGGGGAATTGAATAAAATATTGCTCAATAATTTCTGCCGCTTCTTTTCTTGGAATATTTAAATTTTGCGATAAACCAAAAGCCGATTGACCATAAATAATTCCGAAATTAACGGCCTTTGCATTTCGTCTTTGTTCTGCCGTTACCTCTTCAACCGCCACACTATAAATATTTGCTGCCGTTGCAGTATGAATATCTAATCCATTTACAAAAGCCTGTAACATATTTTCTTCTTTTGCCATTTCAGCAATAACTCTTAATTCAATCTGCGAATAATCGGCAGAAATAATTACATGATTCGCATCTTTTGCAATAAATGCTTTCCTCACTTCTCTTCCGCGAGCGGTTTTAATTGGAATATTTTGCAAGTTTGGATTATTAGAACTCAATCTGCCAGTAGCTGCAACCGCCTGATTATAGGAGGTATGAACCCTGCCTGTTTTTGGATTAATCATTTCTGGCAAAGCATCTACATAAGTAGATTTTAATTTTTGTAAAGTTCTAAAACTTAAAATATGTTGCACGATTTCGTGCTTAGGTGCCAGCAGCGATAAAATATCTTCGCCTGTTTGGTACTGTCCTGTTTTTGTCTTTTTTGCTTTAGGGTCGAGTTGTAACTTATCGAATAATACTTCTCCTAATTGTTTAGGCGAAGCAATATTAAATTTTACACCGGCTAATTCGAATATTTCTTTTTCTGCTATATCTATATCTACCGCTAGTTCTTTTGATAATAGTGCCAATACCTCTTTATCAATTTTAACACCTTCAAATTCCATGTCGGCTAAAACATAGACCAAAGGATTTTCTACCTTAATTGCTAAATCGCTTGCCTGAGTTGCAGATAACATTGGCTCGAACACTTCTTTTAATTGCAAGGTAATATCTGCGTCTTCGGCTGCATATTCTTTCACCACATCAATGGCTACATCTCTCATGCTGCCTTGGGTTTTGCCTTTTTTACCAATTAAATCTGTTATAGATACCGGCGAATATTGTAAGTAATTTTCTGCTAGTACATCCATACCATGTCTGGCATCGGCATCTATTAAATAATGTGCCAACATGGTATCGAACAATACACCTTTTACCTCTATGCCATACCACTTCAATAATAAAATATCGTATTTAATGTTTTGCCCTATTTTCTGAATGGCAGGATTTGCAAGTACTGATTCGAATTCTTTTAAAACTGCTATTGCTTCGTTTTGCAAAGCCGACAAAGGAACATAATAGGCCTCTCCTTTTTTAAATGAAAAAGAAAGCCCCACTATCTCTGCTATATTTGCATCGGTTGAAGTAGATTCTGTATCGAAACAAATAGCACTTTGCGCATTTAATTGCACAATTAATTTTTGTCTGGCTTCCGCTGTATCTACTAAATGGTAGAGGTGCTCGGTATCTTCAATGGTTTTAAAATTAATTAACTCTAGCTCTTCACTTTCGTCTTGTGGCTCAAATGCAGTAGCCCTAGGACTTCCAAACAAATCCATCTGAGAAGTATTATTCGATTTTACCGTTTCTGTTATTTTAAAATCCTCACCAAAAACACGACGACCTAAAGTTTTGAATTCTAATTCTGCGAATAATGGTTCTAATAAATTTCTGTCCGGTGCTTCTAATAATAATCCGGCTTCGTCTAAGTCAACTGGTACATCTAAAATAATAGTGGCTAATTTTTTAGAGAGTAGGCCTTGTGCTTGAAAGTTTTCGACATTTTCTTTTTGCTTGCCTTTTAACTCATGTGTATTTGCAAAAATATTTTCCATCGAACCATAACGACGAATTAATTCTTTAGCCGTTTTTTCGCCGATGCCTGGTATGCCTGGAATATTATCTACTGCATCGCCCCATAAACCTAATATATCAATCACTTGATGTACATGCTCAATCTCCCATTTCTTAAGCACTTCGGGCACTCCCATTATTTCTACATCGTTTCCCATTCTAGCGGGCTTGTAAATAAAAATATTTTCGGAAACCAATTGGGCAAAATCTTTATCGGGAGTCATGCAATAAACGGTATAGCCTTCTTTTTCTGCTTTTTTGGCTAGTGTACCAATAATATCATCGGCTTCGAATCCATCTTTTGTGATAACAGGAATTTTAAATCCTTCAATTAATTGAAATACATAGGGCAGTGCAGCCGATAAATCTTCGGGCATTGCTTCGCGATGTGCTTTGTATTCAACAAAATCGGTATGACGTTCGGTTGGTGCTTGCGTGTCAAAAACCACTGCAATGTGACTTGGTTTTTCTCTTCTCAATAATTCTAATAAAGTATTGGCAAAGCCAAATACGGCCGAGGTGTTTAGGCCGTTCGAAGTAAATCTTGGCGATTTACTCAATGCGAAATGTGCGCGATAAATCAACGCCATTCCATCTAATAGGTATAATTTCTTGTCTTGCATATGCTTGTTCCAAAGTTATAATAATCTTCATATTTATTAGTCAAATAGGGCGCCTGATTTTAGCATTTTATGAATAATACTTAGCTTTAGGCATGGGAAAATTAACAAACGAATATAATGCCAATCACGAAAAAAGGAATACCCGCTGCGATTGGTGTTTATCGGACCCCATTTATATCCAATACCACGACGAGGAATGGGGCAAAGAATGCCACGACGATAAAATACTTTTTGAGTTTCTGATTTTAGAAAGTGCGCAAGCAGGATTGAGCTGGCTAACGGTGCTCAAAAAAAGAGCAGGTTACCGAAAAGCTTTTGCCAATTTTGATGCAAAAAAGGTGGCTAAATTTGACGAAGCTAAAATCGAAGCACTCCTACAATTTGAAGGCATTATTCGAAATAGACTTAAAATAAAATCGGCCATTAGTAATGCGCAAATATTCTTATCCTTACAAAAAGAATATGGTAGTTTTGATGCTTATTTATATTCTTTTATGCCCAATAATAAACCCATTATCAATAAAAGAAAATCGCTCAAAGACTTGCCCGCAAGTAGCGTAGAGTCTGATGCTATAAGTAAAGATTTAAAGAAAAGAGGATTTAAGTTTTTTGGATCGACTATTTGTTATGCACACATGCAAGCTACAGGAATGGTAAATGACCATTTAATTACTTGTCACTGCTATTAATTTACAGCTCCGTAGATGGATCCCAAAATACTTTTTCGAAATTGATAATTTGATCTTTTTCGATTTGATGCCCTTCAGAAATCAATAATTCTTCCATTAAGTTTTCGCCTGGGAAATGATGTTTGCCAGAAAGCATTCCATTTCTATTAACCACCCGATGTGCAGGCACATCAAGCATTTGATGAGCAGCATTCATGGCCCAACCCACCATTCTTGCTGCATTTTTGGCGCTTAAAAATTGTGCAATTGCGCCGTAAGTAGTTACTCGACCTTCGGGTATTATTCTTACTACTGCATATACCTGCTCAAAAAAATTATTTTCCAATTTACTCAAAACTAAATTTTAAATAATTAATATTTTTACCCACTGCTAAATATTTTTTTTCGTAAGTAGTTTGAATTTGCAATAAATCATCTAGCATTTCATCTTGATATAAATCGGTTGTTGCTGCTTGCACTTGAATAGCTTTTTCTTGAATAAGTATTTTTGTATAATCAAATAAAGCATCGCTATCGGTTTTAAGATGCACGATACCATTGGGCTTGAGAATACTTTGGTAATAAGCTAAAAAACGATCAGAGGTAAGTCTTTTTCTTACTCGACTAATTTGAGGTTGAGGATCTGGAAAAGTAATCCATATTTCTGAAATTTCTGCAACTGAAAAATGGTCTAAAATATTTTCAATTTCAATTCTCAGAAATGCCACATTTTGTAAGTTATTTTCTATGGCTGTTTTTGCTCCTCGCCAAATTCTTGCACCCTTTATATCTATCCCAATGAAGTTTTTATTGGGATACTTTTCGGCCAAATTAACGGTATACTCGCCTCTACCGCAACCTAATTCTAATACAATGGGATGGTCATTTTTAAAATAATTTGCACCCCAAAAGCCTTTATGTACGGGCTCCATCTCAAATACATTCGTAAATGTTGCAATTTCGATAAAGCGTTTTAATTTGTCTTTTCCCAATTGGTTTATAATTTCAGCAAAGGTTGTAAAAATATTACATTTTATAATTAACTTTTGCTATGATTTATGTTATAAATTACGAGAAGATAAATGTATTTTTGAAAATTAATAGGAATTCGCATAGCGCATGAATAAAGATTCGAAAATATATATTGCTGGCCACAGAGGCATGGTTGGTTCTGCCATTTTAAGAAAACTAACGGCTGCTGGTTTTCAAAATATAATTTGCAAAACTTCGGCCGAATTAGATTTAAGAAATCAATTAGCCGTTATGCAGTTTTTTGAAAAAGAAAAACCAGCTTATGTATTTTTAGCTGCTGCAAAAGTTGGTGGAATTGTAGCGAATAATACTTATCGTGCAGATTTCTTATACGAAAATCTGGCTATACAAAACAACATTATCCACGCTTCCCATATTCATCAAGTTAGCAAACTTTTATTCTTAGGTTCTTCTTGCATTTATCCAAAATTAGCCCCGCAGCCATTAAAAGAAGAAAGCCTGTTAACCGGTTTATTAGAACACACCAACGAACCTTATGCCATTGCAAAAATTGCAGGCATTAAAATGTGTGAAGCTTACAGAAGTCAATATGGTTGTAATTTTATTGCAGTCATGCCAACCAATTTATATGGTTACAACGATAACTACCATCCACAAAATTCGCATGTGTTACCTGCATTAATTAGGAAATTTCACGAAGCAAAATTAAATAATGCTTCGCATGTAGATATATGGGGCACAGGCACACCCCTGCGCGAATTCTTATTTGCAGACGATTTAGCCGATGCTTGTTATTTCTTGATGCAAAATTATGATGGTGCGGAATTTTTAAATGTTGGTGTGGGTCACGATATCAGCATTAAAGATTTAGCGCTGCTTATTAAACAAATTATTGGTTATGATGGCGAAATAAAATTTGATACAACCAAGCCAGATGGCACGCCAAGAAAATTGATGGATGTAAGTAAACTGAGCGCATTAGGTTGGAAATACCAAACCGAATTAGCCGAAGGTATTCAACTGGCTTATGCAGATTTTTTAAGCAAAAATTAATTGCCAGAAAAATTCGCTTTTCTTTTTTCTAAAAACGCGGTTGTACCTTCTTTAAAATCTTTTGTTCCGAAGCAAGCGCCAAAGTTTTCGATTTCGCTTGCATATCCATTTTGGCCCTCTTCAAAACCTGCGTTCACAGATTTAATTGCATAACCAATTGCAACTGGAGATTTAGTAATAATTTTCGAAACAATTTCTTCGCATTTCGCTAATAAATTTTCGGGCGCTACCACATGGTTTACTAAGCCCATTCTGTATGCCTCGGCCGCATTGATTACATCGGCGGTTACAATCATCTCCATTGCTCTGCCTTTGCCAATTAATTGTGCTAAACGTTGCGTGCCACCATAACCTGGAATCACACCTAATCCCACTTCTGGTAATCCCATTTTTGCTGTTTCGGAAGCCACCCGAATATGACAAGCCATGGCTAATTCTAAACCACCTCCTAGTGCAAAACCATTGATGGCCGCAATAACAGGTTTCGGACTATTTTCTATTAAATTAAAAACCTGTGCCTGGCCATCGCTACTCAATGCCGCGCCTTGCACAACAGAGAAATCTGCAAATTCTGCAATGTCTGCTCCGGCAACAAATGCTTTTGCGCCATCGCCGGTTAAAATAATTGCGCGAACTTCTTCGTCTGCAAATGCGGCTTGAAATGCTGCGTTTAATTCAGACAAGGTCGCTTTATTTAATGCATTTAATTTACTTGCACGATTAATAGTAATATGCAAGGTTGCATTTTTTTGCTCGGTTAAAATATTTTCGTAAGGCATTAGTTAAAGATTATTTTTTCTATATCGATTACTTTTTTTCTGTATGCTTTTTTATGAGATTGAGAGCTGAGGATACACCAAACTGGGCTTGCAATTCCTTTGTTAATAATTAATACCCGCGTATCTCCAACAATCCATTCGTAGCCAATGGTGGTAGAAAGTGTATCGGCACGCGTTGTGGCGTTTTCTAAAATTTTAGGTGCTCCAAAATCTGTACTCAATTTGGCAACAACACCACCTAACTCATTAAACCTTAAATCGAAATGCACTTCTACCAAAGCTTCTTTGTAAAAACGAAAATTGCAATAACTATAGTGAAAGCCTGCATAAAAAATGGAGTCTTTGTTGTTGATTTCGCAGTTACTGAATTGATCACCGGCATTTGTTTGACTACACTTAGCTAATACTGGAATCGTATTTTTATTGGAGCCCCAACTGTAAATCTTATAACCAGTGCTTGCAATTTGCGCATTGGCATGTAGTGTAATGATAAACAAAATCAGTAGGGAGATTTTTTTCATTAGAAATTTCTATTAGCCGACACCCATTGGGTAATGTAATTAACAATATTTGAAGTTGCGGTGCCCGGCGCAAACAGCTGTCCAACACCCATCTGAGCTAACTGCTCCATGTCTGGCTCTGGAATAATTCCGCCACCAGTTAATAATACATCATTCATTCCTTTTTCTTTCATTAAATGAATAATTTTTGGAAAAACGGTTAAATGCGCTCCACTTAAAATACTTACACCAATGGCGTCTACATCTTCTTGCAAAGCAGCGTTTACAATCATTTCGGGCGTTTGTCTAAGCCCTGTATAAATCACTTCCATGCCAGCATCTCGCAATGAAGTGGCAATTATTTTTGCGCCTCTATCATGTCCATCTAATCCGCATTTTGCTACTAAAACTCTAATTGGTCTTTTCATAGTGGTTTGCTTTTGATTGTGTTATGCTAAGCTATTAAACTGATCGATTGCTAAAGTTAAACGTTTTACAATGCGTTCTTTGCCGATTAATGAAGTAAGCTCAAATATAGCAGGACCAGCCGCTTGACCCGAGATTGCAATTCTAAATATTTGCATCACTGCGCCTGCACCAATTCCATTTTTTTCAGCTGTTATTTTAAATAATGATTCTATGCTAAGCGCATCAAAACTATCTGTTGAATTTAAATCTGCAACTAAATTTGTCATGAATGCGGGTACGGCATCTTTCCATTTTTTACGAACTAAGTCCATATCAAAAGAAGCTGGCTCTTCGAAAAAATAACTTGCTAAAGACCAAAACTCATTCGAAAATTGCGCCTTCTCTTTTACTAACTCGCAGACCGCTTGGATATAAGTTATTGGATAATCAAAACCCTTATCCTTAATTTCTGTTGCAAAAATTTTAGCTAAATCTTCAGAAGGTGTTTGTCTTAAATATTGCTGATTAAACCATTTGGTTTTTGCAGCATCGAATTTTGCACCCGACTTGGAAATTCTTTCTATGCTAAATGCTTCGATTAATTCCGACATGCTAAAAATTTCTTGTGGTGTTCCAGGATTCCATCCTAACAAAGCCAGCATATTAATAAAAGCAGCTGGAATGTATCCGTTTTCTCTATAGCCAGAACTAATTTCTTCGGTGAAAGGATCTTGCCATTGTAATGGAAAAACAGGGAAGCCTAATCTGTCGCCATCACGCTTACTCAATTTACCATTGCCATCTGGCTTAAGCAATAATGGTAAATGCGCAAATTGTGGCATCACCTCTTCCCATCCTAAATATCTATAAAGTAATACATGTAAAGGAGCAGATGGTAACCATTCTTCTCCTCTAATAACATGGGTGATTTTCATTAAATAATCATCTACCACATTGGCTAAATGATAAGTTGGCATACCATCAGATTTGAACAATACTTTATCGTCCATTTGTGAAGTTTGCACTAAAACATTTCCTCTAATTAAATCTACTACACGCACTTCTTCTTTGCGTGGAATTTTCATTCTAATAACATATGCATCGCCGGCCGCTAATCTGCGGGCCACTTCGTCACTAGGCAAAGTGAGCGAGTTTTTCATACCCTCTCTGGTAATATAATTATATTGTGGAGATGCAACATTAGCCGCTTTTAAATTTTCGCGCATGGCATCCAATTCTTCCATGGTATCGAATGCATAATATGCATGCCCCGATTCAATTAATTGTAAAGCATATTGCTTATACATTTCTTTTCTTTCGGATTGACGATAAGGCGCATGCGGACCTCCTACATGAACCCCCTCATCGAAAGTAATGCCACACCATGCCAAAGATTCGATGATATAATTTTCTGCACCTGGCACATACCTGGTTTGATCGGTATCTTCGATACGAAGCAACATATCTCCGCCGTGTTTTTTTGCAAACAAATAATTATAAAGTGCCGTACGAACACCACCCATATGTAATGGGCCAGTTGGACTAGGCGCAAATCGAACACGTACTTTTCTTTCCATAAGCTTACAAATATAAGTATTTTGAGCGCTAAATAGCGTCAATTAAGCAATTTTGGGTCCAATTTTGGTCTGATATTGGGAAATTATTGCATTCTTAAAATATACATCGATCAATGATTAATTAGTATTTTCGTTCGATGAACAAACCAGAAACCAAAAAGAATAAAAAAATATTGCTGCTCCTGTTTGCGGTAGTCATTGGATTGTCTTCTTTGGTCTACACAAATATTTTGGTAAAGCGTTTACAAATCGAAGAAAAACAAAAAATCGAACTTCGTATCGAAGCCACCAAACAATTAATCAAAGCAACAGATGGCGAGTTTATTGTTTTCCTTTTTGAAAACATTATTAACAATAATGATATGGCAACCATTATTGCCGATTCTAATAATGTCGTTTTACATAGTAGAGGTTTAGATACGACCAAAACATTTGACGCTACGAACGAGCCCAACAAGCAATTCGACCCGAATTATTTTCAAGCGCAATTAGCCATCATGAAACAACAACATGATCCGATAATTTATGAAGTAATTCCTGGAGAAAAACAGTTTATTTATTATAAAGATTCTTCTATTTTGATGCAGTTGAAAATTTATCCTTATATACAACTTGCTATAATTGCTGTATTTTTATTTGTTTCTTATTTGGCTTTTAGTGCTAGTCGAAAATCGGAGCAAAACCGCGTATGGGTTGGTTTAGCTAAAGAAACCGCTCATCAACTTGGTACTCCTATTTCTTCGTTATTGGCTTGGATAGAACATTTAAGATTAAAAATTTCGACCCAAGAAATTAGCATCGTTGACGAAATAGAAAACGATGTAAAAAAACTAGAAATAGTGGCCGATCGTTTTTCAAAAATTGGATCTATTCCTGTACTGAAATCGGAAAATGTTTATGATATACTCGAAAGAAATATAACCTATATTAAAAAACGGACCAGCGAAAAAATTACTTTTGAAATAAATGGAGACCCTGCTATTTGTGCGCAAGTAAATGCTTCGTTGTTTGATTGGGTAATCGAAAATTTGTGCAACAATGCAATTAATGCAATTGGCATACAAGGCGCTATTAAGCTTTCCATTTCTCAACAAAAGAATAAAGTGTTTATCGATATTTCGGATACGGGTGCTGGCATTCCTAAATCAAAATTTGAAACTGTTTTTGAACCAGGCTATACTACCCGAAAAAGAGGATGGGGCTTAGGACTATCGCTGGCAAAGCGAATCATTGAAAACTATCATAATGGCCAAATTGCCGTAAAAGAATCTGTGCTTGGAAAAGGCAGTACTTTTAGAATTACGCTGTATGCATAAAAGACTTTTATTTTTAATGCTTTTATTCTTTTTTTCGGCGCAAATTTTAGCGCAAGAAAACAAAACCAATGCGCTCAGCCCAATGGCTTATTTTGATAGTAGCCATATTAATTTAACTTACCTACATGCCTATTGGCAAATTGATCCAAAAGTAAATTACATTAATGGGGAGATTACCTACTACTTTCAAACTAGCCAAGTCACTAATAAACTTTATTTTTCGCTTGCAAAAAACTTAAGCGTTGATACCATATTATATCATCATAATAGCGTAGCTTATTCGCATGATTACTTAAATAAATTACAAATTTTCTTACCCATTGTAATTGCTCCTAATCAAATAGACTCCATAACCATTATATACCAAGGCGCTCCATCTCGATCTGGATTTGGCGCATTCACCCAAAGTGATCATGGCTATGGCCCAATTATATGGACACTTTCGGAGCCTTTTGGCTCGATGGAGTGGTGGCCTTCAAAATTAAGTTTAGATGATAAAATTGACTCTGTAGATATTTTTATCCGTACCCCTAAACCTTATTTGGCTGCAGCAAATGGTTTACTAGTTACTACCGATTCCACAGAGATTGATTTTATTTACCATTGGAAACACCGCTATCCAATTACCAGTTATTTAGTGGCATTTGCCGTAAGTAATTATGAACAATATACCGATACCGCAGATTTAATAAATGGACCATTGCCTATTTTAAATTATGTGTATCCACAAAATTTAACGAATGCCAAATTACAAACCAAAGCAGTGATTCCGATTTTAAAATTATATGAAAAATTGGTTGGCCCTTATCCATTTGCAAAAGAAAAATATGGCCATGCGCAATGTGGTTTTTCTGGCGGCATGGAACACCAAACCATGAGTTTTATGGGTAATTTTAACAGAGGATTAATTGCACACGAATTAGCGCATCAATGGTTTGGCGACATGGTTACTTGTGCTGGATGGGAAGATATTTGGCTAAACGAAGGTTTTGCGACTTATTTTGCAGCATTAATCAACGATTTTGGCGTAGATCCGGCAACTTGGAATTTATTTAAAACCAGCACCATTAGTTATGTAACCGATGTAAGTGATGGATCGGTAAAAGTGCTTGACACCAATAATGTGGCTAGTATTTTTAACGAAAGATTGTCTTATAAAAAAGGCTCTTATTTATTACACATGTTAAGAGGCATCATGGGAGATTCTGTTTTCTTTTTGGGTTTAAGAAATTATTTGAACGACACTAATTTACAGCATGATTTTGCAAGCACTAACAGTTTAGCTTACCATTTATCGGCGGCTAGCGGCAAAGAATTGCAATGGTTTTTTGATGATTGGTTTATTGGCGAAGGTTATCCTAACTACGAAATACTTTGGAGAAACGAAGCAAATAACCAAGTGGTGGTTACCATTAAACAAAAAAGCACTGCGGCTGCAGTTTCTTTTTTTGAAATGCCCATCGAATTACAACTTTCGAATAGCACAAAAGATACTTTAGTAAGGGTAGAAAATTTATTTTCTGGACAAGACTTTGTACTCCAATTAAATTTTACACCTGATAAATTAGACTTCGACCCGAATCGCTGGATACTAGCAAAATCAAAGGTTTCGAATGTAGCAGATGTTTCGAATTTAGGAAAGATCAGTTTGCAGATTAGACCAAATCCTGCTTCAGAAAATATCAATTTAGTATTTTCAAAAGCCATTTCTTTGAATGAATTGAAAATTATCAATGCGCAAGGAGAAACTATAAAAACGGTCAATTACACTGGTAATTTTACCATTAGTGAAAATGCGTTCGTTGGCGATTTGCCCGCAGGATATTATCTAATACAAATAAAAACAGATAAGGAAATTTTAAACAATAGCTTGGTTAAATTTTAACATAAAAAAAGCCCGAACTATACTCGGGCTTTTTTTATGTTAAAATAATATATTATTTAATCACAAATTTACTGCTGCTTGTTTTATCTCCGCTAATTGCTTGTATAAAATAAACACCTTTTGCTAAATGTGTTAATTCTAATTGTTCGCGGTGCTGATTACTTGGCTGATTTCTTTCTAATTCAAATACCACTTTACCTAATTGATCTAATACTTTTAGTTGCAATGTGCTAGGGTTTTCTGTTGCAAGCATTACATTTAAAATACCCGAACTTGGATTCGGAGTTACCTTAAATACTTTAACCTCAGTAGAAATTCCTGCCAATGCGGTTACTTCGATAGTTCTAGTTGCCGTATTTGAACAACCCGCAGTATCGGTATAAGTATAGGTAATATTAAAAATACCTACGCCACTTACCGCCGGATCAAAGATGCCATTACTTACTCCAGTGCCAGTATAAACGCCACCTGCAGGCAAGCCACCATATAATGTAACAGGTCTTCCACTTGGGTTAACAGGCATTAAACTGTCTAGTGTTACCACTGGTAAAGGTTTAAATCTAATTTTAAAAGTATCGGTTGTTGCGGAACACAAACCATTGGATGCTAAAATTTGGCAATAATAATCTCCGGCAGTCGAAACAGTAATACTTCTAGAAGTTGCACCTGTATTCCAAGCATAAGTTGCAGATGCTTGAGATGCGGTAATGGTTACCGTTTTTCCAACGCATAAATTATTTGCACTTACAATGCCAGTTGTTTTTGGCAATACATTTACAATTACATAACCATCTTTTTCTTGCACTTTTCCATCTACCGTTAAGGTAACTTTAAATCTTCCATTGGTAGCATAAGTAACCGTTGGGTTAGCCAGTGTTGAAGTTGCTGGTGTTCCACCTGCAAATGTCCATGCAATAGCACTGCCGGTAAAATTGGAAGTATTGGTAAATGTAATTGATTCACCTGCGCATACTACTTTATTATCTGCAGTAAAATCTGCAGTAATTGCATTTGGTTTTATTTGAGCCCACCAAGTTGCCCAAGTATTTGCTGAATAACCAGCGTATTCTTGAACAGTCCAAAAAGTAGAATCATTTTGAGGATCAACAACCGTATTGGTATAATCTCCCCAACGATTTCTTGTTCCACCAAAATCTTTAAAATAAATATTTTCGCCGCCTTTAAAAATATATTCATCACGCATCGTATTGATTGGATCTGCTGCCGCTCTAAAAGAATAAGCGCCACTTGCATATTGTAAAGGAGAAAAACTTGCATATCCAATTAACATATCATTTGCTTTGTTCACTGCAATACTTGGAAATGCATAAAACTTTTTACCAGTTGCATCATCTATTCTACCTCTTTGTAAAACTGCTCCAGTTGAATCGAATTGCCACCATTGCACACTTGATCTTGTTGCACCTGTTGCCGGAAGATATACACAATGCACCGCATATATTTTTCCATCTCTAACTATTACTTGTCTCATGCGATGATCATTTGCAGCGATGGTTTTGATGGTGCCTAACTGTGGCGCAAAATTAGTGTTGTTATTTCCGGTACTCGCCCAAGTATTAGGAGTAGTAATTACTGTTTCGTTTGACAAAACTTCTGCACCTACTTGACCTGTAATTGTTCTCATACCTAAAACACCATTACCTCCACTGCTTCCAGAAGAAACTCTGAAGGTGTACATTTTTCCAATTGATCTATCGTAATGTATAGAAGGGCAAGCAATAGCAGTTGCTTCGTTTGTAATATCGAATCTTTTAAACAATCCTGTGCCGCCGGCATATAAATCTGCTTTATTCCAAACATAAATTTGATGCGATGTCCCCGAATTATTTGGCATGGCAAATAAATTCATTTGCACTACAATCCATTTATCATTAAATCCAATACTTGGATAATCTACCCATTTTTTATTCGTAGAATCTACATCGACTCTGTATAAGTGCCAACCTGCAGTAGGGTCGCCAGTATTAGAGATGGCTAATAAAGTACTTGAGTTTACTGTTTGTGCATTACATGATGCAACCATCATCCATCTATTTGCTTCGTGGTCGTATAATACTTTTGGATCGTAACAACCCGAAGCAGAACCTACTGGAGCCCAAAAAGCATCTAAGGTAACCGTGCTAATCGTTACCCCATTTCTGTCCGAAATTCTAACTTGTGTATTGAGTGTTGTCATTACATGCGTTAGACCAACTGTTCCATTCACATCTGGTGGTATAGAAGTATTGTTGTCGCTGATTCCAGCAAAATTTGAAATAGGAGATGGCGAAGGATTTGGCACTGCTGCGCTTTTTGCAAAGTTTTGCGTGATACCAAATGGATCGACATGTACTGTTTTATTTTTACGGCTTATATCCATTTCTGGAATCTGGCGCGCTTTACGATTACCAATAAATTGAATTGGCTTAGTTGCAGTTTTATTATAAGCATTGACTAAGGCAATGGCTTTAAAATTGATTGTTGTGTGCTCGGTTGCATGGCCATTGTCTGAAGTAACTACGCTTTCTGATTGCGCATTTACATGGATGCTGAACATGGTAAGCGCTATGGCTAATACTCTATAAAATTTGTTATTTTTCATTTTATTGAATTGATATTTAAAGTAAATATAATGATAAAAGCTAAAAGCGCGCATAAGGTTTAACAGCTTATTTTAGCAATTTTATTACTTTAGCAGAAATCGCCATTAACAAAATGAAAAAACTGACTTTTAGCCTTATCATACTTGCATTTGCTACTCTTTTAAATAGCTGTGGTATCCAAAAAACGGTGGCCATTAAACCAGATTTAGGTATTACAAAAAAGAATACCATTCCCCTTTCCACTATCAATTTGCCCATTAGTGTGAATTGTTTGAGCCTTGAAAACAATATCAATAAGCAATTTAATGGTGTATTATATAATGATGAGAGTTTTGAAAATAATAACAACGATAATTTAATCGTAAAGATTAGCAAGCTAGCTGACTTTAAAATTAGTGGCAAAGGCGATAAAATTTCGATTACTGCACCCATCGAAATTTATGTAAAAGGCAGATTAAAAAAAGATTTCTTTAGTATGTTCGATCAAACAGTTGGTGTAGACCAATCTAAGGAAGCTACTTTTAAAATAAATTTAACCATCAATAGTAAAATTGGAATTAACGCAAATTGGGACGTGCAGATAAGTTCGGAAACCGATTTTCAATGGCTAGAGAAACCATTTCTATCTTTAGGATTGATTAAAATTCCAATTGCTGCGGTAATAGAAACAGCATTAAATTTAAAAACAAAAGAACTAAACGAAAAATTAGATATTGAAGTAAGTAAATTATTAAAAATAAAACCTACCGTAGAAAAATATTGGAATGAATTTCAACAAGCGCAATTAATTAACGAATCGTATAAAAGTTATTTAGTTATTTCACCCGAATCTATTTCGGCATCAAAAATTAATTGCGACGGAAAATCTATTTATTTTTACATGGGCATAAAGGCTGGAATAGCTGTAGTTTCGGGAGAAAAGCCAATCATTACGAGCTATAAAAAACTACCAAATTTAACGCAACAACAAAAATACGACAGCAGTTTTGCCATTTATTGTAAAGCAAGCATCGACTACACGCAAGCTAGTTTATTAGCGAATAACACATTAGCTGGTAAAACATTTAGTTATGAAAATGGCAAACAACTAATCACCATCAATCAGATAACTATTTTTAATAATGGCGATAAAGTTGCTGCTAAAATTAATTTGAACGCTGCTGTTACCAAAGGATTTTTCACCAAAAAAATTAATGCAGAAATATATGCACTTGGCACGCCTATATATGATAGAGTAAATCAAGAATTAAAAATTACTAATTTTGATTTCGACATTAAAAGCAAGAACGCATTAGTTGGTGCAACTGCATTCCTTTTTAAAAACTCTTTTAAAAACCAAATTGAAGCACAATTGGCTTACCCTATGAAAGACCAATTATTACTAGCGCAACAAAATGCTAATAGCTCGCTTTCAAATGCAAAATTTAATTTCATTCAGTTGAATGGCAATATTATTCGATTTGAACCTACAGATATCTTATTAGAAGCCCAATCAATTGCTATTCAACTAGCTTGTATAGGCAAACTTACCGTAGAGGTTAAAGGTTTTTAAAATAATATTAAAAAAAAGTATATTTAAAAAAGAAAAAAATAAATATGGATCGTTATTTCGGAATTTTTGGTATCATCGCTATTTTAGGTATTGCATTTTTACTTTCCAATAATAAAAAAGCAATCGATAAAAAATTAGTATTTACTGGCTTGTTCATTCAAGCATTACTTGCCGTTTTTATACTAAAGGTGCCATTAGGACAAATCCTGTTTGCGAAAATCGGTTACTTTATTACCATGTTATTAGACTTCTCTAATAAAGGTGCCGACTTTGTATTTGGACCATTAGTGAATTCCTCTTTATTAGCACCCGTATTTGGCATTAGCAATACCTTTATTTTCTTTTTTAAAATTATCCCTACTATTATTTTTGTATCCGTATTAGTAAGCATTGCTTATCATATTGGAATCATGCAAAGAATTGTAGCCGTGTTTGCTAAAGTAGTGCATAAGCTAATGGGCGTAAGTGGTTCGGAAGCCTTGTCAAATGTAGGCAGTGCATTTGTTGGACAAGTAGAAGCACAAATTATGATCAAACCATATATTTCTGGAATGACTAAATCTGAATTGTTAGCGAGTATGGCTGGCAGTATGGCTTGTATTGCAGGAGGGGTAATGGCTGTTTATATTTCGATGGGCGTGCCTGCAGAATATTTAATTGCGGCTAGTATTATGGCAGCTCCGGGCGCATTGGTGATTGCAAAAATTGTTTATCCAGAAACAGAAGTTTCCGAAACAAAAGGAACGGTAAAAATTGAAATTAAAAAAGCCCATGCTAATTTAATGGACGCTATATCGCATGGCGCAAGCGACGGCATGCGTATTTCGTTAAATGTGATTGCTATGTTACTTGGATTTATTGCATTAATTGCGATGGTCGATGCGGGCTTAGGTTATTTAGGCAGAGCATTGTATTATAATACCAGTTTAGATTTAAGTATGATTGGCATTTCTTTAAAAGAACTTAGTTTAAAAGAAATTTTAGGATCCGTATTTTCTATTTTTGCCTATCTCATGGGTGTGCCTTCAAAAGATACACACTTAGTTGGTGCGCTCATGGGCACTAAATTAGTGATCAACGAATTTGTGGCCTACTCTAATTTATCTCCCATGATAGCGGCCGGTGTTTTATCAAAAAAATCAATTGTGATTGTCAGCTTTGCATTATGTGGCTTTGCGAATTTTAGTTCTATCGCTATACAAGTAGGCGGCATTGGCGAACTAGCACCCGATAGGCGCGCAGACTTAGCCAAGCTAGGATTTAAAGCATTGATTTGCGGAACCCTTGCTTCTTATTTGTCTGCTACGATTGCAGGTTTGTTGATGTAATTTAAATGATTACTGTATAGGTGCCATGTGCACCTGACATGGAATTAAAAAAACCTTAAAAAACAAAAAGAGCCTTAGATTTCTCTAAAGCTCTTTTGCGGAATGGACGGGACTCGAACCCGCGACCTCCTGCGTGACAGGCAGGCATTCTAACCAGCTGAACTACCACTCCGTTTCCCTATGGGACTGCAAATATACAGTCTAATATGGTTTTATCAACAAAAAAATGAAAATTCTCGAAATTAATCGATTAAATAGTCCCTTCTTTTAGTTTCTCTGCATTCTCTGCAAATTGCAATCCATCGATAATATCCTGAATATCACCATTCATTACCCCGTTTAAATTATAAGAAGTTAAACCAATGCGGTGCTCGGTTAATCTGCTTTGTGGGTAGTTATAGGTTCTGATTTTAGCTGAACGGTCGCCTGTTGCGACCATGGTCTTTCTTTTTTTGGATACTTCATCCAAATGTTTTGCGTATTCCATCTCATAAATACGAGATCTTAAAACCGAAAGTGCCTTGTCATAATTTTTATGCTGTGATTTTTCATCTTGGCATTGTGCAACAATACCTGTTGGAACGTGCGTTAAGCGCACCGCCGAATAAGTTGTATTTACCGATTGTCCACCTGGACCAGAAGAACAGAAAAAGTCTTTACGAATATCACTTACTTTTAAATCAATATCGAATTCGTCTGCTTCTGGTAATACCACTATAGAAGCGGCCGAAGTATGAACCCTACCTTGTGTTTCGGTTGCAGGTACTCTTTGTACACGGTGTACACCTGATTCATATTTTAAGGTGCCATATACATCTTCGCCAGAAACATTTAAAATAATTTCTTTATAACCACCTGCGGTGCCTTGAGTATAATCTACCAGTTCGGTTTTCCATCCTTTGTTTTCACAAAAGCGTTGGTACATTCTGAATAAATCGCCGGCAAATAAACTGGCTTCGTCGCCACCGGTGCCGGCGCGAATTTCTAAAATAGCATTTTTGGCATCTTCAGGATCGGAAGGAATCAACATTAAACGAATGTCTTCTTCCATTTTATCCCTTTCGTGAATAAGCGTGTCTAGTTCTGCTTTCGCCATTTCCCTAAACTCTTCGTCTTTTTCGGTCGCTAAAATTTCTTTGTTCGACTCGATATTGCTCATGATATTGCTATAAATGTGGTATTCAGCCACAATTTTAGACAGCTCTTTGTATTCTTTATTTAATTGAGCAAATCGCTTCATATCAGACATAGCAGTTGGAGAAGAAAGCTCCACTTCTACATCTTCAAATCTTCTTTTTATTGCTTCTAACTTTTCTAACATAATTTTAATCCCTGAAACAGGGCGCAATTTACGAAATTAACTGATTTTTAGCGATTCCTTTTGGGGAAAATCGTTGCCTAAACTATTTGAGTGGCTGGGTAAATAAGCTGTCCGATTGCATCCAGTAAGCGCTAGCACCGGCCATGGAGCATTGCTCCATTTTATATGCTGTACTACTTAAGGTATCTATGCGCAGATTTTGATATTGCAAAATTTGCCCGCCTTTACCATAGATAATTTTACCTTCTTTAACTGTAAATTTTTTCAAGCCCAAAATTGGAATTGTTTTTTGATAACTACCAAAAATATCAAAAACCATAATACCAACTAGCGGGTCGTTTAAATAAACAAATTCATTATTAGCAGATAAAAAATTGGGCTTGATTATTTTTTTAGTGAATAAGTATAGATCTTGAGATTCTTGCTTAGTTTGAAAATTCCCATCTAGCTTAACTAGTTTTCTACTGAACTCGTCGTATGCCCAAAATCCATTTACCGGTGCAGTACATACCAAATTGAAAAATGAATTTGGATAAATAGCTCTCAAATCGTAAGAGCCTATTTCCGATAAATTTACATCTAAAATTTTTACCTGAAAAAAAGATGGATAATAAACCATTATGGCAAAAGGATTGGTAGCATCTAAAATCTCGGGGCTTCCACTCGCCAAAGCTGCGTAATGATTGGTCTTAAGCTTTGTCGACTCGATTTTTGTAATATTACTTTTTAAGTCGATATACAGTACATTGTCTAATCGATCAACTTGATAATTTTTAACTTGCGTTGCAATTAAAGTAGTTTGTGCATTTGCCAGCTGACAAATGAAAAATAAAAAAAAGATACTAAGCTTTTTCATTTTCGTTAAAAGTTAAAAGCGAAAGTTCTTGTCCATCAAAACAAGCGAAGGTGTTAGAATGAATCCACTCTCCTAAATTGATATACCTGCTATTGTTTCCTAAATCAATATTAAGTGGAATGTGACGATGACCAAATATAAAATAATCGTAATGGGAGTGTTTTAATTTTTCTTTCGCATAAATGGCTAACCACTCGTTTGCTTCGCCTAAAAATTGTTCTTTTTTATCGTGCATTAAGCGAGATTTTTGTGACCATGCATGTGCTAGTCCAAGGCCAAGATTTGGGTGAATGCGCGCAAATAACCATTGGCAAATTTTGTTTGTAAAAACTTTTTTAAGCAATTTATAACTATAATCTGCCGGGCCTAATCCGTCGCCATGCCCAATAAAAAAGCGCTTTCCGTTAAATTCGCGTTCAATTGGTTCTGAATGTAATTGTACGCCTAATTCTTTTTGAAAATAAGTAAACATCCAAAGATCGTGATTGCCCTTGAAAAAATGCACCGGAATACCTGCATCGGTTATTGCGGCAATGGCTCCTTGCAAACGCACAAAACCTTTAGGCACCACCTTTGCATATTCAAACCAAAAATCAAAAATATCGCCTACTAAAAAAATTTCGGCAGCATCTGCTTTGATGACATTTAACCAACGCACAATTTTATCTTCTCTTTGGCGACTCGTTTCGAAATTAGGTAAGCCTAAATGAAAGTCGGAAGCAAAATATATTTTCTTTTGGTTTTCCATTAGGCTTGCGTATCGTCAATTAAAAACAAAAATAATTCTCTTGGACCATGTGCACCTAATACCAAAGTTTTTTCAATGTCTGCCGTTCTACTTGGTCCTGCCACAACACTCATCAAGGAAGGTAATTGACCTTGGTATTTTTCATTCATAAATTGTATAGCATCTATGGTGTCATTTTTTAATTGAGATGAATAGGCTACAACTACATGAATGCTTGGATAGATAGATAACCTGCGGCCTGCAGCCGATCCGCTGCTAATTAAAATACTTCCAGTTCTTGCAATTAATGCTTCGCAGGTGGTTATGCCCACTACTGCATTTATAAATTCATAGTCGGTTG
>CAIMAP010000138.1 GCA_903838995.1 uncultured bacterium
CCGTTACAATAGGAGATAATGTAGAAATTAATGGGCTTTCTAAATCTGGAGTTTTTATTGGTAATAATGTATCAATATTAAAAAACACAATTATTGAATGTACTGGAGTAATTAGTGAGTTAGGTGAATGTTTATATATTGGTAATAATGTGGGGATAGCCCAGAATTGTTTTATTCAAGTAAGAGGAAAGGTTATTATTGAAGATAATGTAATTTTTGGTCCAAACGTTTCAGTTTTCTCAGAGAATCATATATTTGACAATCCAGAATTGCCAGTTAATTTACAGGGAGTTATTAGAAAAGGTGTTAAAATTGAAAATGGTGTTTGGATTGGAGCAAGAGCTGTAATTTTAGATGGTGTTACTGTTGGTAATAACAGTATTGTTGCAGCTGGAAGTATTGTGAATAAAGATGTGCCACCTTATTCAATTGTGGGTGGTGTGCCAGCTAAGCTAATTAAAACTAGAAAATAACAAATAAAATGATTAAAAAAAAAATTTATATGGCAGGCTCAGGCGGAATGCTCGGAGAGGCTTTTTATGCTCAATTTAAAAACGAGTATGAGTTAAAGTGCACTGATAAAGATGTTAATGATTCATGGCTTAGTTTTATGGACTTTCGTGATTTAGATGCATATAGAAAAGATGTAAAGGAATTTGCACCAGATTATATTTTCCATCTAGGAGCTTATACCGATTTGGAGTTTTGCGAACAAAATGCTGACGAAACTTATAGAACGAACACCATGTCGGTTGAGAATGCTGTTTATATTGCAAATGAATTGGATGTACCCTTATTATACATTTGTACTGCGGGTATTTTTGATGGTAAAAAAGAGCTTTATGACGATTGGGATATGCCCAATCCACTTGGTGTTTATGCCCGTTCTAAGTATATGGCAGAACGATTTGTTTCTGAAAATGCCAAAAGGTTTTTGATTTGTCGTGCCGGTTGGATGATGGGAGCTGGTCCTAAAAAGGATAAAAAATTCATTCAGAAACTGATGAAACAATTGAAAGATGGCAAGCAAAAATTGTTTATAGTAAATGACAAGGACGGTACACCAACTTATACTCACGATTTTGCGAAAAATGTCAAGTATTTGATTGAAAAAGAATATTGGGGACTTTACAATATGGTTTGTGGTGGTCAAACCAGTAGATTAGAAGTGGCTGAGGAACTTCTCGATATACTTGGCTTGAAAGACAAAATCAAATTAAATGTAGTTACAAGCGAATACTTTAAAGACATCTATTTTGCCGAAAGACCTCCTAACGAAAGGCTTGATAATCGCAAGCTAAATATTCGCGAAGCTAATTTAATGCGTGATTGGAAAGTTTCTTTGCGTGAGTATATAAAAGATTATTACCAAGATTATTTATAATGAATAATAATAAAACAAAGGTTGCTATTGTTGGAACAAATGGAATACCCGCGAGATATGGAGGATACGAAACTTTAGCCGAGTATTTAACTAAATACTTATCAAGTGAATTTGATTTTACAGTTTATAGCAGTATCGTTCAACCTCGATTACATAAAATTTATAATGGATCAAAATTGATATATTTTCCATTAGGAGCAAATGGTTGGCAAAGTATATTTTATGATTTTTTCACGCTTTTTCACGCTGCATTTACGTCAGATGTTATTCTTTATTTAGGACCAGGAGCTGGATATGTAGTTCCGTTTTTGAAAATATTTAGAAAGAGAATTATTGTAAATCACGGTGGGCTCAATGAATGGGAACGAGAAAAGTATTCTAATTTCCAAAGATTTGTAGCTAAAATGGGTCATAAATATGGCGCATTGTTTGCGAATTTTAACATTGCTGATAATACTCTTCTAAAAGAAAGTATTAAAAATACATTTGGTGTTGATTCAGTAGTTATTAGATATGGTGGAGACAATGCTGTTAACGTTAATGTTGAAAATGATTTATTAACAAAATATCCTTTTCTAAGCAAAGACTATTTTGTAAATGTTTCTCGAGCTCAAATTGATAATAATTTACATTTAGTTTTGGAAGCATTTAAAACTTTGCCTGAAAAAACACTTGTCATGGTCTCGAATTGGTCC
>CAIMAP010000139.1 GCA_903838995.1 uncultured bacterium
ACAAATTAAAAAGTATATGAAATTGAAATTTAAACATCTTTTATTAATTGCTATTTGTTGCTTCAATAGTTTATTAGTTGCGCATGCCAATGAAAAATTATGGAACGATGCAAAGCAAAATCTTGCAGCTCCAAAATATAGCGCAGTCATGCCAGAAAAATTCAGAACCTTACAATTAGATTTTGATGGCATCAATTTATTATTAGCAAAAGCACCCATTCAAGATGGAAATATTTTTGCAAAATCAACTCAGTTAGCAATTTCTTTACCATTACCTTATGGAGGCTTTGAACATTTTTATGTTATACAAACGCCGATGATGGAAGCCGAATTAGCTGCTAAATATCCAGAGATAAAAACATATACTGCAATCGGTATTGAAAATCCTTCGCATGTGGCAAAGTTAGATGTAGGACCAATGGGATTCAATGCCATGGTGCTTTCTAGCGAAGGCAGGTATTTTATTGATCCTGTTTTTGTAAATAACAATACAGAATATATTTCTTATTTCAGAAAAGATTTACCTACATGGGCCAATACATTTAATTGTAATGTGATAGCCGATGAACAATTTGAATTAGAAAATAAAAATAGGGTGGAAGACTACCTAGCTAGAAATAATGCAACTGTAATTACCTATAGGGTTTATCGTTTGGCATTAGCATGTACCATAGAATATGCAAAAGCAGCAACAGGTTTATCCGCTCCAACTAAAGCACAAACATTAGCAAAAATGGTTACCTCTATGAACCGTGTGAATGGAGTTTATGAAACAGATGTAGCAGTACATATGAATTTAGTAGCTAAAAATGACACATTAGTTTTTGTTTCAGGAACCGACCCTTATTCCAATAGTAATGGTAGCACCATGCTTTCTGAAAATCAAACCACTGTAACTGCTAGAATTGGATCTGCCAATTATGATATTGGACACGTATTTAGTACAGGTGGAGGAGGAATTGCATCACTAGGAAGTGTTTGTGTATCTAGTAGAAAAGCACAGGGCGTAACAGGTTCGCCTTCTCCTGTTGCCGATGCTTTTGACATTGATTATGTAGCCCACGAAATGGGTCATCAATTTGGAGGAAATCACACCTTCAATTCTGTTACCAGTTCTTGTGGTGGTGGAAACAGAAGTTCTACTACTGCATTTGAGCCTGGAAGTGGAACCACCATTATGGCTTATGCAGGTATTTGCGGATCAGATGATATCGCTGCGCATAGCGATCCATATTTTCATGCAGGTAGTTTAGATGAAATCAATGCATTTATATCTACAACTGCAAATGCATGTGCGGCTAAAACAGTAACTACTAATAATCCTCCAATAGTAAATGCAGGTGCAGATTATACTATTCCAATTAGTACTCCTTTTATTTTGAAAGGTACTGCAAGCGATCCAGATTCTGGAGATGTGTTATCATACAGTTGGGAGCAAATGGATTTAGGGCCACAGGGTGCACCCAATTCGGCTACCTTAAATGCGCCTTTATTTAGATTTTTTCCGCCTAAAAATACGGGAACAAGAATGTTCCCTCAGCTTTCCAATGTAATTGCCAATTCTACAACACTCGGTGAGCGTCTGCCTTCTTATGCTAGGAGTATGAAGTTTAGGTTGACCGCAAGAGATAGCAAGCCTAATGCAGGTGGAACGGGTAAAGATGAAATGAATATTACCGTATCTGCAAGTGCAGGACCATTCGCCTTAACATCTTCAAATACCATTGATACTTTTTTAGTAGGCTCGACCGAAACCATCACTTGGAATGTAAATAATACCAATGCAGCTCCAGTAAATTGTGCATTGGTTAGGATTTTATTATCGACAGATAATGGACAAAGTTTCCTAACTGTTTTAGCAGATAGTACTGCAAATGATGGTTCCGAAACAATATTGGTTCCTAATAATTTAACAACTACTGCTAGGGTAAAAATTGAAGCAATTGGAAATATTTTCTTTGACATCAATAATGCGGCTATAAAAATTATAGCACCAGTTGGTCCAAGTTTCAACTTGTCTGGCTTTACTACTAATGCAAGTGTATGTCCACCAGATTCTGTCATTTTTGGAATTACTGCTAGTAGTATTTTAGGCTTTGCAGATTCGATTAGATTATCTGTTAGCAATTTACCTGTTGGTGCTTTTGCTGGCAAGTTCACTAAGAATCCTATTTATCCAAACGATACGGCTTATGTAAAAATTGCTACACAGGGTTTAACAGCAGGTGCTAAAACATTTAAAATTAATGGCGCAGGGGTTTCAGTTAGTAATTCAGCAACATTTGGATTTACTGTTTTAGGAACAGTAACAGCAAGTTCGGCCATCACCTCTCCATCTCAACAACAATTAAATGTTTTACCAAATACCACTTTCAATTGGGGCACGGTAACCGCAGCAACTGGATATCAGTTACAAGTTGCAATTGATTCTTCGTTTAACAATTTGGTAGCCGATAGCATCATTGTAGGGGCGGGCACACTTGTTTGCACCATTAACGGATTACCTCAATTAACTAAATTATATTGCAGGGTAGCAGGTAGAAATTTATGCGGATCAGGACCCTTTTCTGAAATCATTGCCTTTACTACTAATGGTGTTCCTTCAGCCCCTACTAATTTAATTAAGGTTACAAGCACCGCTACAAGTGCAACCATTCGTTGGACAGACAATGCTTTAAACGAATCTTCTTTTAAAGTAGAGCGTTCTGATTCTGTTAATACTAACTTTTTACAAGTGGCTTCTTTGGCTTCTGGTGCAACACAATATATCAGCACTAATTTAGCTGCAGGTAAAACTTATTATTACCGAGTGAAAGCAGTCAATGTAGTTGGCTCTTCCAATTATTCAAATGAATTAATGGTTACTATGCCAGTAGGTATTGCTGCGGAGACTGCATCAAACATTTTATCGGTTTATCCAAATCCAACAAATAATAGTTTTGTTGCACAATTTAATAGTCCACTGAAAGGTAAAATGGAAGTGATAGTTTTAGACGAATTAGGTCGTGTGGTTAATTACCAAATGATCAATAAGTCTAGCGATATAATTCAAATAAATGTTGATTTATCGACGATGAATAAAGGCGTTTATTTCTTGAAAATACAATCAGATCAGGCTCAATATATTAAACGAGTATTGAAATTCTAGGTCTAAAATCTTCTAAAAAAGGCAGCAAATCACATTTGCTGCCTTTTTTTATGGATAATTATTTCCAATCAAAAAAAATAGTAAATTGTAAAGAATTATTTAATTAATATAAAATGAAATTGTTGTTCAAAAAAATAGTACTTGCTTTATTTTTGAGTAGTCCATTATTTGTAATGGCTGCAGATTGGAAAGCAGGAAACGATATATACACTAAAAATAATTATGCTTCGGTATTGCCACTCAAATTTAGAAGTGTAACAATTAATTATTCGGAGTTAAAAAATACGCTAGCATTAGCCCCTGTTTCGGATTTTTATACAGCGGCTAAATCAAAAGGTTTGCTTTTATCTTTGCCATTACCCGATGGTGGTTTCGAAACATTCAATATCATAGAAACACCAATGATGGAAGTTGAGTTAGCTTTGAAATACCCATCAATAAAGACTTATACGGGTGTGAGTGTAGAAAATCCTAGCCGTGCTGTAAAGATAGACATTGGTAATTTAGGTTTTCATGCCATTATCTTTTCAGAAGAAGGTAGAATTTTTATTGATCCGGTGAGTAGTAAAAATCAAAATAATTATTTTGTTTTTTATGCAAAAGATATGCCTTTAGATCAGCAGCCATCTTTTGAATGCAATACTATTGCCGATGATGAATTTTTAAAAGAAAATCAAAATAGGCTGGACGAGTATTATCAAAACAGACAAGGAATTGAGATTGTTTATCGTACTTATCGTATGGCTATTGCCTGTACCATTGAATATGCGCAGGCTTCAACAGGTCTTGCAAACCCAACAAAAGCAGATGTTTTATCCAGAATGGTAACTACTATTAACAGGGTGAATGGCTTATATGAAAGAGAAAACGCGGTGCATTTCAATATCATTGCAAAAACCGATACGCTTATTTTTTTATCAGGCACCGATCCATATACCAACGAAAGTGGGGCTACGATGTTAGGAGAAAATCAAGCAACCGTCAATGCGCGAATTGGTAATTTAAATTATGATATTGGACATGCATTTAGTACTGGCCCAGGTGGAATTGCATCGTTGGCATCTGTATGTGTAACAGGCCGAAAGGCACAGGGTGTAACGGGTTTACCAAGTCCAATTGGCGATGTATTTGATTTAGATTTTTTGAGCCACGAATTAGGACATCAGTTTTCAGCAAACCATACTTTTAATTCTGTAACAGGTGGATGTGCTGGAAATAGAAATGGTTCTACAGCCTACGAACCTGGCGGAGGAACTACCATTATGGGTTATACCACACAATGCGGAGCCGATCAAATTACGAATGTTCCTGATCGCTTATTTCATGCAAGTGCATTAGACGAAATGTTTGCATTTATGTATACTAGTTCGGGAAATAGTTGTCCAGTAAAAGTGCCAACAGGCAATTATCAACCTATTGTTAATGCTGGTTTAGATTATAAAATTCCTTTGAATACGCCTTTTCAATTAACAGGTTCGGCATACGATCCAGACGGCGACTCTTTACTTTTTAATTGGGAAGAAATGGATTTAGGTCCCGAAGGTGGTCCAAACAATCCGGTTGGCAATGCACCAACTTTTAGGGCTTTTCCTCCTGTTAAAACTACTACAAGAATTTTTCCTAGGTTGAGCAATATCATTACCAATACGCAAACTAAAGGAGAAAAAATGCCTTTCTATCCTCGTAATATGCGCATGCGTTTATTAGCAAGAGACAATAAGCCAATGGCCGGAACATTTGGTTTTGATGATATGAACATTGAGGTTGTCGGCAACGCAGGACCCTTTGTAGTCAATAGTTTTAACTACCCAGATACGGTATTTGCAGGCAGTATGCACCAACTTAAATGGGATGTTGCCAATACAACAGCTAGTCCATTAAATTGTTCAAAAGTAGGTATTGCTTTTGCAACAGATAATGGCTTAACATTTCCAATTAAATTAAAAGATAGTACCGCAAATGATGGAAGCGAAAATATTATTATACCTAATAGCATCACTAATTTAGGAAGGATCAAAGTATATGCTTTAGGTAATATTTATTTTGATATTAATAATGGGGCTATGGTTGTAGTTAATAATAATCTACCGAATTATCAATTAATTGTAAAAACAAATAATGCTACCTATTGTGCGGCAGATACCATAAAATTAATGGTGATTGGAAAAAGTTATAATGGATTTAATTCCCCAATTACGCTAACATTAAATGCATTACCAGCTGGCGCTTTTGCTGGTCCGTTTTCTAAAAATCCAATAATGCCAGGTGATACAACTTATGTGAAAATTGCTACGCAAGGAATTACAACAGGTGCTAAAACACTTAAAATAAATGCGCAATCGGATACCATTGCACATGTAAGTATTTTGCCATTTAACATCGCTCCTAAAATAACCACTGCGTCGGTATTAATTGCCCCTGCTGCTTTTCAAGTAAATGTAATTCCAAGCACTGTGTTTTCTTGGAATACAATAAGTGGCGCAAAATCATATCAATTGCAAGTGGCATTAGATACCACATTTAATAATATTACGATAGATACTGTTGTGATTGGTGCTATGGCCAGCACATTTGCATCTAAAGATTTACCACAATACAAAAAACTTTTTTGGAGAATTAAAGCAATAAATGAATGTGGCGAAGGACCATTTTCTGCTATAGGTGTGTTTTATACCAATGGTTATCCGGCTGCACCAACGGGATTAAAAAAGCTCTCTAATGCAGGCACTAGTTTAACCATTCGCTGGAACGACAATGCCTTGAATGAATCTTCTTATAAAATTGAAAGGTCCGATTCATTGAATTTGAAGTATTTGCAAGTGGCTAGTTTATCGGCAGATGCAAAACAGTACGTGAGTAATAATTTAGTATTAGGACAATTATATTATTTCCGAGTAAGGTGCGCGAACGCTGTTGGATTTTCAGCTTATTCAAACGAAATAGTAGTGGGTTTAAATGTTGGAATGGATGGGCAAGTGCAGCAAACTACTTTCCAGGTTTATCCTAATCCTGCGCAGGATAATATCAATATTGCTTTAATTTCAGAGCATACAAATGAAGTGAATTTGAAAATAATTGATCAAATAGGAAGGGTTGTTTACCAATCAAACGAACAAGGACAATTTAACAATTACATGAAAACCATAGCCATAGGGCAATTTGCAAATGGGGTATACCAAGTAATTTTAAAAACAAATGAAAACCAATGGGTGACAAAGTTTGTTAAATAGCAGTAAATTCTAGCTATTTTTGTAATTTCGCGGGCAATGGGAACACCAATAAAACCTTATTATTCTGATGCTTCTAAAAAAACAGAAGTAGCTACCATGTTCAATAATATTGCCAAGACCTATGATTTTTTAAATCATTTTTTGTCTTTGGGTATCGATATACTTTGGAGAAAAAAAGCCATTGCTTGTTTAATTAAAGATCAGCCCCAATATATATTAGATGTGGCAACTGGAACAGGTGATTTTGCTTTCGAAGCTTTATCAAAACTTCATCCAACTAAATTGATTGGTATTGATATTTCTGAAGGAATGCTTGCCATTGCGCAAGAAAAAATTATCAAAAGAAAAGAAGGGCACCGCATGCAAGTGCAGTTAGGCGATTCCGAAAATCTTATATTTGAAGACCATACTTTTGATGCGGTAACGGTAAGTTTTGGTGTTAGAAATTTTGAAAATTTATCAAAAGGATTAGATTCCATTTATCGTGTATTGAAACCGGGAGGTAAATTAGTTGTTTTAGAATTTTCTAATCCCACAAAATTTCCCATTAAACAATTGTATCAATTTTATTCCTTTAAGCTATTGCCTATTTTTGGAAAACTTTTCTCAAACGATGCAAGGGCTTATACTTATTTACCAGAATCAGTAAAGGCATTTCCAGATGGTGCACAATTTTTAGCAGTCATGCAGCGTTCAGGATTTGTGAAATCTGAATCAAAGTCTTTAGGTATGGGGATTTGTTCTATTTATATTGGCGTTAAAAATTGAAAAAATTACTTTTTATTTCCTTATTGATGTTGTTTTGCTTGCGTTTAAATGCGCAAGACAATACACCAGGTTATGATCGACAGAAATATCATTTTGGTTTTTCTATGGGTTATAACGCTTCTTCTTTAGTGATACTTAAAAACCAAAATTTTTACCAACCCGATTCTTTATTAGCGATTAGTCCAATATCCGGACCTGGTTTTAATTTAGGTTTAGTGGCCGATGTGCTTTTATATAAACATGTCAATTTAAGGTTTACCCCTAATTTGTCATTTGTAGATCGCTCTTTGCAATATACTTTTCAAGATGAAAGAAAAAATACCATTCGTTCAATAGAATCAACTTATGTAGAGTTTCCTTTAGATTTTAAGATAAAAGCAGATCGACGCAGAAATGTTGGGTTTTATGTAATAGGTGGATTGAAATATTCATACGATGTGATATCTAATAAAAAAGTGACTAAAGGGGAAGATCCATTCGACGAAGCAACAAGAAAAGTAAAATTACAAAGCTCGGGATTGTCTTACGAATGGGGCTTTGGCTGGGATTTGTATTACCAATATTTCCGATTTACACCTGAAATAAAATTCCAACATGGGATTTCTGATTTACTCAAAAAAGAAGATCATATTTATTCGAGACCATTAGATAAATTATTTTCGAGGGTAATTTGTGTTACACTATATTTTGAATAATATTTAAATTTGATCATGAAAAAAATTGCATTAATTACTGGCGCAACATCTGGTATAGGAAAAGCAACAGCCATTCAATTTGCACAAAATAATTATCAGTTAATTTTAACGGGTAGAAGAAACGATAGGTTAGAAGCATTAAAAAATGAATTAAGCGCTAACTATCAAACAGCAATTCTTACTTTAAATTTTGATGTACAGAATAACGAAGCGGTACAAAATGCATTGGCCAGTTTGCCCGCAGATTGGAAAAAGATTGATGTTTTAGTGAATAATGCTGGATTGTCTTTGGGCTTAGATCCAATACAGAGTGCTAATCTAGCCGATTGGGAGCAAATGATCGATACCAATGTGAAAGGTTTACTATATGTCAGCAAAATAGTAAGTAATTGGATGATCGAAAATAAAAAGGGACACATTATTAATATTGGATCTATTGCAGGAAAAGAAACTTATGCCAATGGTAATGTATATTGTGCTACCAAACATGCAGTAGATTCATTAAATAAAGCCATGCGTTTAGATTTATTAACAAGTGGCATTCGGGTAACTGCTATACATCCGGGTGCGGTTGAAACCGAATTTTCTGTGGTAAGATTTAAAGGCGACCAACAACGTGCAGATAAAGTATACGAAGGTTTTGAGCCACTAAGGCCATCAGATATTGCCGATGCAATTTATTATGCAAGTCAAACGCCTGCGCATGTAAATATCAATGAAATTATTATTATGCCAACTGCTCAGGCAAATGCGGGCACTATTTTTCGTCAATCATAAAAATTAATAAATTATGTCATTAATTCAAACAGTAGATCAAGAAATAAAGCAAGCCATGCTTGCAAAAAATGAAATAAGATTAAGGGGTTTGCGTGCAATAAAAGCAGCGCTTTTATTAGCTAAAACAGAAAAAGGTGCACAAGTAGAATTAACTGAAGAAGCCGAAACCAAAGCCTTACAGAAGCAAATTAAGCAAAGAAAAGATGCGGTTGAAATTTATCAACAACAAAACAGAGCCGATTTAGCAAAAATTGAATTAGAAGAAATTGCAGTACTCGAAGATTTTTTACCTAAACAATTATCAGCAGAAGAATTGGCTATTGCAATAAAAGCTATTGTACAAAATTTACAAGTAACAGATCCAAAAGATATGGGTAAAGTAATTGGTGCGGCAAACAAGCAATTGGCTGGGAAATCTGATGGTAAATCCATTGCCGAAATGGTTAAAAAAGTCATAACCGAAATTTAAATTATTTTGATTTTATTATTTGACAACTACGATTCGTTTACTTACAACCTCCTCGATTATTTTGCGCAATTAGGTGTTTCCTGTGTCGTTGTTAAAAATGATGAATATACTTTGGAAGAAATAGCTCAATTATCTTTCCAAGCAATTGTTATTTCTCCGGGCCCTGGTAAGCCACAAGATGCCGGCATGTTAATGGATTTAATTGCAAAGTATCACCAGCAAGTTCCGATTTTAGGTGTTTGTTTAGGGCATCAAGCATTAGGTGAATTTTTCGGAGCTCAATTAAATCCAGCAGAAAATATCATGCATGGAAAAACTAGCCAATTAATAAATACCCAATTGCCCATGTATGAGAATATGCCTTTGCCCTTTAATGTGATGCGCTATCATTCTTTGATATTATCAAATTTACCCGAATGTTTACTTTTAACAGCAGAAACTGCAGCACAAGAAATTATGTCTTTTGCGCATAAAGATTTACCTATTTGGGGCTTACAATTTCATCCAGAGTCTATACTATCCGAAAACGGCTTGTTAATTATCCGTAATTGGTTGCAGCAAAATGGCCTCAAATAGCTTATTTTATTAGCTAATCAACCTATTTTTTCGATTACTTACTGTTAATAAAATAATAAGGTAATTAAGCATATTCTTATTATTTTAGCTGATAGTAAATTAGAATTATGGCATTAAGCGTAAAAGTAGAAGATGGATTTTCTTATGTTGAAGAAGGAGAAGGTCCAATATTATTATTATTACATGGTTTATTTGGGGCATTGAGTAATTGGGAACATGTGATTGATAAATTTAGCACAAATTATAAAGTGTTAATTCCTTTACTGCCTATTTACGATTTGCCGCTATTGAATGCCAATGTGGAAGCCTTGGCAAATCATGTTCATAAATTTGTAAACTTTAAAAAATTGTCATCTTTTACCATTTTGGGTAATTCACTTGGAGGGCACGTGGGTTTAGTATATACTTTAAAACATCCAACATTTGTTCATGCTATGATGTTAACAGGTAGTTCGGGTTTGTACGAAGAAGGTATGGGCGGATCTTATCCTAAAAGAGAAAATTACGATTATATTAAAGATAGGGTTGCCTATACTTTTTACGATCCAGCATTTGCAACAAAAGAATTAGTAGATGAAGTTTTTGAAGTGGTGAATAATCGTTCTAAGGTTATCAGGATACTTTCGATGGCAAAATCTGCCATGCGTCATAATCTTAGAAATGAAATTCCAGCCATAAAAATTCCAGTTTCACTTATATGGGGAAATCAAGACAACATAACACCCGTAGCGGTTGCAGAAGAATTCAATCAATTGCTACCAAACTCCACTTTGCATTTTATTGATAAATGTGGGCATGCAGCAATGATGGAAAGACCCGAAGATTTTAATGTTTTATTAAGTGAATTTTTAACACAGGTATATAAATAAAAAGAAATAATATACATGTTAGCTAGCGAAATAGTCAATGCACATATTCCAATTTTAAAACCTACAGATAGCACTGCAAGGGCATTGTCTATTATGCAAGATTATAAAATTTCGCATTTGGCTGTGGTGAGTAAAAATAAATTACAAGGATTAATTTCGGAAGAAGCAATATTATCTTCGGCTAAATTAAATCAGAAAATTGCCGATTATCAATTGGCTTTTTCTCATCCTTCAGTTTTAAGTACACAACATGTTTACGAAGTAATTGGTATTATGTCAGATTTGGGAATTGCCATTGTGCCAGTGGTAGATGCTGAAAACAACTACCTTGGTTTAATTACGCCCGCAGTTTTTTTAAAGTTTTTTTCTGAGATTACCTCGCTTTCAAACCCAGGCGGAATAATTGTTTTAGAGGTTGGGCAAAGAGATTATTCCTTAGTAGAAATTGCAAAAATTGTAGAATCAAACGATGCGCATATTTTGAGTTCTTATATTAGTTCAAAACCAGATTCGGTTAAAATAGAAATTACCTTAAAAATTGATAAGACAGAGCTTTCTAGTATCATACTTTCTTTCGAGCGGTATAATTACCGAGTGGTTCAATCGTTTAATCAACACAAACTATTTGAAGATTCAATGGATCGCTTTAATTCATTGATGAATTATTTAAATATTTAACATGAGAATAGCAATATACGGCAGAAAATTCAATGATTCAGCCATTCAACACGTTCAACAATTAATTGATAGTTTTCTTGCTCATGAAGTGGAGATCACTATCTACGCTGCTTTTCATGCTTATCTTATTCCAAGAATTCAATTACCTGAAGGTGTTAAATTATTTATCCAACACCAAGATTTAGTAAATCAAGTAGATTGTTTAGTAAGTATTGGAGGAGATGGTACGATGTTAGATACCCTCACTTTGGTGAGAGACTCAGGCATTCCGGTTATTGGCATAAACATGGGTCGTTTAGGTTTTTTAGCAAGTATTGCAAAAACAGAAATTGCCACTGCAGTAGATAGTTTAGTGAAAGGACATTTTACCATAGATAAACGTTCGCTTATTAAATTAGAATCAAATATTGAATTGTTTAATGGACTCAATTATGGCTTGAATGATTTAACCATTCATAAAAAAGACACTTCTTCCATGATCATCATTCATACATATTTGAATGGAGAATTTTTAAACTCTTATTGGGCCGATGGTTTAATTGTAGCTACCCCAACTGGTTCTACTGGTTACTCTTTAAGCTGTGGTGGTCCAATTATCTTTCCAAGCTCCGAAAACTTTGTCATCACGCCCATCTCGCCACATAATTTAAATGTAAGACCAATTATTATTTCTGATAATCAGGTAATTACCTTTGAAGTAGAAGGCAGAAGCGCTCATTTTTTAGCAACCCTAGATGCTAGAACAGAAACCATAGAGTCGACGGTTCAATTAGCCGTTAGAAAAGCAGCTTTTCAAATCAATCTGATCAGGTTACATTCAGAAAACTACCTTGGCACACTTCGAAATAAATTGATGTGGGGTTTAGATACCAGAAATTAATCTATTTCGTTATTTTAGCGCTTCTAAAAAAAATATGTTCCAAAGAATCGGCTTGTTTTTATTGCTTTTTTGCTATTCCCCGCAGTATTTACATGCGCAGGAGTGGGAATTTGGTGCATTTACAGGTGCTTCGGGCTATATTGGAGACCTAAATCCAAGAAATCCCTTCAAATTTACAGACCAGGCAAACGCTTTCTTTTTGAAATATAATTTTTCGAGCTTAAGTGCCTATAAAATTGCCATTACGCAAGGGGCCATTCAAGCTAATGATGCAAATTCTTCCAATTCAAGCCAAAAACAAAGAAATTTAAACTTTAATTCTAACATTACAGAGTTAGCCCTTTTGTATGAATTTAACTTTTTTGAATTTATCCCAGGACAAAGAAAAAACAATTTTACTCCATACGCCTTTACTGGCATTTCTTATTTTACCTTTAACCCACAAACAAGTTACAATGGAATTACCTATAATTTAAGAGATTTGGGAACAGAGGGTCAAGGCACTAGTTTGAATCCAGCTAAAAAATATGGAACAGCTGCTATTGCCATTCCTTTTGGATTGGGTTTAAAATATTCATTTAAGAAAAATTTTATTATTGGGTTTGAATTAGGGTATAGAAATACACTAACCGATTACCTAGACGATGTGAGTGGGAAGTATGTAAATAAATCAGCATTAACATCTACAAACGGTACTATAGCTGCTGCTTTAGCAGACCGTTCGGCAGAAGTTAATTCAGGGGTGTACATTGGACAAGCAGATTTGCAAAGAGGTGACCAAAGCAGAAGAGACTTTTATATGTTTTCTGGTGTAACTATTTCTTATGCATTTTTACCAATTAAATGTCCACCATTTAGCAATAAATAATGAGTAGCAAAGAACAAATAAAGATGAATGCTTTGCCTAGCCATATTGCCATTATTATGGACGGTAACGGTAGGTGGGCTAAAGAAAAGGGAAAGCTTCGGGTTTTTGGTCATCAAAATGGAGTGAAAGCGGTGCGAGATACCGTAGAAGCAGCGGCAGAATTGGGGATTCAACACCTCACTTTATATGCATTTTCTACCGAAAATTGGAATAGGCCTAAATTTGAAGTGAGTGCTTTGATGGAATTATTAGTAGCCACTATTAGTAAAGAAACCAAAACACTAATGGAAAATAATATTCGTTTAAATGCCATTGGAGATTTATCGCAATTGCCTAAAAGTTGTTATGATGAATTACAAGTTGCAATGGAAAAAACGAAGGGCAATAGCCGAATGACTTTACATTTAGCCTTGAGTTATAGTGCCCGTTGGGAAATAACCAATGCAGCAAAATTGATTGCTGCCAAAGTAAAAGATAATTTATTGGCAATAGAAGATATTAACGAAAATGTGATTGCGGAAAATTTAACAACTAAAGGTTTTCCAGATCCGGAATTACTTATTCGTACAAGCGGAGAGTATCGCATTAGTAATTTCTTATTGTGGCAAATTGCTTATGCCGAACTTTATTTTACGGATAAACTTTGGCCAGATTTTAGGAGTACAGATTTATATGATGCAATAGTAGATTTTCAAAATAGAGAAAGAAGATTTGGAATGACTAGTGAGCAGGTTTCGGTTTAATAATTATGATGAAAAAAATACTATTATTAATTTATTTGGGATTAACTGCAATGAGTGCATCATTTGCACAGATAAGAATTGCAGGCCAAGTAGAAAATTTTGAATTAGATTATTCGAAACCGAAAGATTTTGAAATAGGAGGGATAACCGTTAGCGGTGTAAAATTCCTAGATAATTCGGCGCTGATAAAACTAACAGGCATTGCGGTTGGTGATAAAATTCAAGTGCCTGGCGATAAAATGTCTGGTGCTATTCATAAACTTTGGAAACAAGGATTGTTCGACGATGTGCAGATAAATGTTGCAAGGGTAGAAGGTAATTTAATCTTTTTCGATATTTTTTTAAAAGAGCGTGCAAGATTATCTCGCTTTTCATTTAGTGGAATTAAAAAATCGGAAGCTGACGAAATCAGAGAAAAAATAAAATTAATTTCTGGAAAAGTAGTCAATGACAATTTAATTAATAATACCAAAAATAATATCAAAAAGTATTTTTACGAAAAAGGTTTTTTAAATGCAACCGTAGACATCAAAGAGTTTCCGGATAGTATTTTATCCAACTCCGTTTTATTAAAAATCATAATTGATAAAAATCAAAGAGTCAAAATTAATCAAATTAGCATTACCGGAAATTCGAGTCTTTCCTTAAAGAAAGTAAAAAAGACATTGAAAGAAACCAAAGAGAAATCGAGTTGGAATATTTTAAGCTCTTCTAAATTTCAAGAAAAAACTTTTGAAGAAGATAAAGCATTGCTGATAGAAAAATACAATGAATTAGGCTATAGAGATGCTGCGATTACTTTCGATACCGTTTATAAAAACGACGATAAAACAATCAACATAGCCCTTACTATTCACGAAGGCCCTAAATATTATTTTGGTGATATTAATTTTATTGGTAATACAAAATATAGCACCGAAATGTTAAAAGCAATTTTAGCAATTAAAAAAGGTGATATATACAATAAAAAAGTTTTACAGACTAGGCTAGAAATGAATCAAAGCGGGCGTGATGTGGCTTCGCTATATTTAGATGATGGCTATCTTTTCTTTAATGTAGAGCAAGTAGAAAAATTGGTTTACAATGACACCATTGATATGGAGTTGGTATTAAGAGAAGGCCCACAAGCAACTATCGACAAAGTGATTGTCAAAGGGAACGATAAAACTAACGACAAAGTGGTATATCGTGAAATTAGAACAAAGCCGGGGCAAAAATTTTCTCGTCAAGACATTATTCGTTCACAAAGAGATTTATCTCAATTAGGTTATTTCGATCCAGAAAAAATTGGTATTGAACCAAAGCCAGACGCTGCTAAAGGCACGGTAGATATACTTTATACTGTAGTTGAAAGACCTTCCGATCAAATAGAATTATCTGGTGGATTTGGAGGAGGAAGAGCAGTAGGTACTTTAGGTTTATCTTTAAATAATATTTCCTTGAGAAATATGGCCAAAGGTAAATTTGATCCGATTCCAACGGGTGATGGTCAAAAATTAACCGTTCGTGGACAAACGAACGGTTTGTTTTATCAATCTTATAGTTTATCATTTTCGGAACCATGGTTGGGTGGTAAAAAACCCAATTACTTTACCGCAAGTATTTTTAGAACCACCCAGTCAAATGGCTTGAGCAAATCTGATCCGAAGCGTACATCTATTATAATCAATGGCGTGAGCGTGAGTTTAGGTAGGCGATTAAAATGGCCTGACGACTTTTTCTTGATAAACAATTCGGTGGCCTATCAACAATACGATTTAACCAATTACGGAGGTTTTGTATTTAAAAGTGGTATTGCCAAAAGTATAAGTTTTACGAATGTGATTTCTAGAAACTCGGTAGACCAACCAATTTATCCTCGTTCGGGTTCAAATATTTCTTTATCGCTGCAGTTTACGCCACCATTTTCTTTATTTTCTTCAAAAGATTATTCGAAAGCAAGTGCAACCGAAAAGTATAAATACATTGAATACCATAAATGGAAATTTGATGCTTCTTTGTTTACTAAACTAGTAGGCGATTTAGTATTGAATACCAAAGCGCAATTTGGTTTCTTAGGTTATTATAACAAACAAATTGGCGTATCACCTTTTGAAAGATTTAAATTAGGTGGAGACGGTTTAACTGGTTATGATTATTTAGCCGGTTCCGAAGTAATTGGATTAAGAGGGTATCAAAATAATTCTATCGTGCCTTTTGCAAATTATGGTGCGGTGGGTGCGCCTATTTTTAATAAGTTTACCATCGAATTAAGGCATCCAATTACGATGAACCAATCTGCTACCATATATGGTTTAGTGTTTGCCGAAGGTGGAAATACTTACGCAACATTTAAATCCTTCAGTCCTTTTAATTTCAAGCGTTCTGTAGGTGCGGGGGTAAGAATATTTCTTCCAATCTTTGGTTTACTTGGATTAGATTATGGTTATGGATTTGATAATATTCCAGGTAATCCTGGAGCGAATGGTGGGCAATTTCATTTTTCTATTGGACAACAGTTTTAAACATAAAATATCATGAAAAAAAGTGTATTAATTATTTTCTTTTTGTTGACAGCAGCATTTGCAAATGCGCAAACAAAATTTTGTTTTGTAGATACAGATTATATCTTAAAACATATTCCAGAATACAAAGCAGCACAATTGCAATTAGATGATCTATCTGCACAATGGCAAAAAGAAGTGGATGCTAAATATGTAGAAATTGAAAAGTTGTATAAATCTTATCAAGCCGAACAAGTTTTACTAGCCGACGATTTGCGTAAAAAAAGAGAGGATGAAATTGTAGATAAAGAAAAACAAGTCAAAGAATTTCAGAAAGCAAAATTTGGTTTTCAAGGTGAATTATCAAAGCAAAGAGAAGAACTCATTAAACCAATTCAAGATAAAGTTTTTGAAGCGGTGAATAAATACGCAGAACAATATACCTATGGTGCAATTTTCGATAAAGCTGGAGATGCAACTATGTTGTATACCAGTGGGAAATTAGATAAAAGCAATGATATCATCATTGCCCTAGGCTATAAGCCAGGCGACCAATCTGGCTCAAAACCAAACGAAAAACCATCAGAAAAGGGCAAGACTATTGAACCTAAGAAAAAATAAATTGTATATTGCATCATTATAAAAAATCTATATGAATCCATTTGTTAAAATCACATTAGTTAGCGCAATTTGCCTGTTAGGCTCTTTGTCATTAAATGCACAATCAACTAAGTTTGGGCACATCAATTCTGCAGAATTATTAGCATCTATGCCAGAAATTAAAGTGGCAGATAAAACTTTGCAAGATTTCAATGCATCTTTAGAGGCGCAATTGAAAACCATGACAACAGAATACCAAACAAAAGTTCAAGCTTATCAAGGACAACAAGCTGCCATGGCCGATCCAATTAAAGAAGCTAAAGTAAAAGAAATCACAGACCTTGAAGCTAGAATTCAAGAGTTTCAACAAACTGCGCAAGAGTCTGCTGCTAAAAAGAAAGAAGAATTATATTCTCCAATTTTAAAAAGAGCAGAAGCCGCAATTGTGGAAGTAGCAAAAGAAAACACTTATGCATATATATTTGATACCAGTGCAGGTGCAGTTGTTTATGCTCAGCCTTCAGATAATGTAATGGATATTGTAAAGAAAAAATTAGCAGCTATGCCTACTGCAGCGCCTGTAATGGCAGCACCTGCAGTAAAACCAATGATGCCTAAAAAATAATTAAAATCACCATTTTTAAAGCCCCTTATTCCGATAAGGGGCTTTTTTTATGCGCAAATTTCCTACATTTGATAGATTGTAAAAAAATATGGCTTTCTATTTTATTTCTATCGTTTTATTAGGCTTTATTGCAGTTTATGCATTAATGGCTGTTTGGGCCGAACGCAAGATTTCTGCATGGATTCAAGATAGGGTAGGGCCAGTTGTGACTGGTAAATACGGTTTATTGCAAACATTTGCCGACATTTTTAAAATGTTGCAAAAGGAAGATATTACCCCAACATTAGCCGATAAAAAACTATTTCTTGCAGCGCCCATACTTGTATTTACAGCCGTATTTATGGGTTTTGCTACTATCCCATTTTCGCCAACTTATATCAGCTCTTCCATCAATATTGGGATATTTTATTTATTAGCGATTGTTTCAATTGAAGTACTTGGCATATTAATGGCGGGTTGGGCTTCTAATAATAAATATGCATTATTAGGATCTATTAGATCCATTGCTCAAATTATCTCTTACGAAATCCCTGCCGCCTTGGCCATACTTGCCGTAATCATGCTCTTTCAAACTTTAAATTTGCAAGAGATTTGCATGCAACAAGGAATTTTGAGCAAACAAAAGATCTACTTTTTTGGTTTTTGGGAAGTAAGTAAAATTGGTGGCTTTTTTGCTTGGACTATTTTTCAAGCACCGCATTTATTCATTGCATTTATTATTTATTTTATTGCATCCTTGGCAGAGTGTAATCGAACACCCTTCGATATACCAGAGGCGGAGTCAGAATTAGTAGCGGGTTTTCATGTGGAGTATACCGGCTTTAAATTCGGCGCTTTATTTTTAGCAGAATATGCGATGATGTTTTTGGTATCGATGATTGCAGCGGTATTATTTTTCGGTGGTTGGAATACACCTTTACCAAATTTAGCTTCGTTTGCATTAGCAGATTATACCACTGGAACTTATTGGGGAATTGTTTGGATATTACTCAAAGCCCTTAGTTTAGTGCTTTTGCAGGTTTGGATTCGTTGGACTTTTCCGCGTTATCGCATGGATCAATTAATGACATTGTGTTGGAAAGTATTGATACCACTTTCATTTGTACTGGTTTTGTTTTCTGGAATTTGGAAATTATTTATACTCAATTGAGGAAGAAAAAAAATACATATCAATTAATTAAAGGTTTGTTTAAAGGATTAGCCATTACGCTAAAACATTTTCTCAAGCCTAAAAACCGTGTCGACAAAGGAATTCAATCGGTTGATTATTTTAGTCAAAGAACTGGAAGTTCCACGCTCCGGTATCCTGCCGATCAAATTCCCGTACCCGAAGTAGGGCGCTATCAATTGGCTATAGAAATGGACGATTGTATTGTATGTGATTTATGTGCAAAAATTTGCCCAGTAGATTGTATCGATATAGAAGCTATTAAAGCAACAGAAGATATCGGTAAAACATCTGATGGCACTACGAAGCGCTTACATGCAGCCAAGTTTAGCATCGATATGGGTAAGTGTATGTTTTGTGGATTATGCACAGTTGTATGTCCCACAGAATGTTTGGTCATGACCAACGAATACGATAGAAGTTTTACTGACCCTCAAGAATTAAATTATGTTTTTGCGGAAATGCCGGAAGCAGAAGCGGCACAAAAACGCGAATTAGCGGCAGCAGCAGAACAAGCTAAAAAAGAAGCTAAAGCCGCTGCCTTAGCAAATTCTGCAATAAATAAGGAGGGGCAAATATGATTAAGCTCGTATTTTATCTTTTTGCTTTTTTGGCCATTGCTGCTGCATTGTATGCGGTAAGCACTAAGCAAATTATACGATCGGTATTTGCCATGTTTGCTTGTTTTTTTGCCATCTCTGGTTTGTTGGTTTTTGCGCAATCCGATTTTATCGCTATTGCTCATTTAATGATTTATGTTGGCGGAATATTAGTGGTGATGGTTTTTGGAATTATGTTATCACAGAAAGCAAGTTTGTCTAATGTAGTGCTGCAAAAGAAAAGTATTTCACTACATCAATATTTAGCATTACTGGCCTGTATTGCGCTATTCGTAATTTTAATGTATTTCTTTAATCTGTATGCGCCAAACACGCCAATACATTATGTTGGAAGCGATATTCAAATATTAGGAATTGCATTGTTAACAAAATATTTATTGCCATTTGAATTAGTGTCTTTGCTACTATTGGCTGCATTTATATTTACTGCAATGGTGACTAGAAAAAATAAAATTTAATAAAAATGGATATCAATATCAGTCATTTTTTATTTATATCTGCTGCTTTATTTGCCATCGGTTTTTATGCTGCCATTCGCCGTCGTAATATTATTTTGGTTTTAATAGGAATAGAATTAATGGTCAATGCAGCGGTAATAAACCTAGTGGCATTTGCTAATGTGAATACCAAAGCAAATGCAGCAGACGGAAAACTAATGGCTTTATTTGCCATTGTGTTATCGGCTGCAGCCATTGCGCTTGCGCTGGCTATTGTAGTTAAAGTGCATCAATATTTTAATACCATCAACCCAGATCAAATAGAAGAATTTAAAAATTAATGAATCAAGCCATAACATATCAAGTGGATTCGCTACTGCAGGTGCTAGATTTTTCTGCCATCGGATTCCTCTTGCCTTTGTTATTTTTTATACTTTTTTCTTTTGCTCGTTTTTCAGAAAAAATAATTTATTGGGCTGCAATTGTTGCTATACTTGCATCTTATGGCTCTTTATTTTATTTTTTAAAACCCTTAGTCCATTCGCATCAATATTATATACTCGATTGGTTTAGCATTGCGCAAAGCAAATTTCAAATCACCTTATTAATAGACGAAACTTGTTTTTGGGTCTTGTCGATGATTCATTTGGTTACCCTTATGGTGATTATATTTTCGGGTTATTACATGAAAGCTGAATTGCGTTTCGAAAAATATTTTGCATATATATTATTTTTCTTTACCGCCATGTTTGGCCTAGTGCTGTCAAATAATTTATTTTTGACTTATATTTTTTGGGAATTAGTGGGATTTGCCTCTTATGCTTTAATTGGTTTTTGGCGAACCAAAGAATCAGCAATTTTGGCAAATAAAAAAGCATTTATCATCAATAGAATTGGCGATTTAGGTTTTTTAGCAGCGATTTGTATTTTATTCAATCAGTTTCAAACGCTCAACATACATAGCATAGAGGTGATGCTGCAAACTTCTCCAAAAGATTTACCCGCTTTGTATTTCGCCAGTTTTGCCATTATAATAGCGGTGATTGCTAAATCTGCACAGTTTCCTTTACATGTTTGGTTGCCAGATGCAATGGAAGGCCCTACACCTGTTTCGGCGCTCATACATGCTGCTACCATGGTTATTGCGGGTGTTTACCTCTTATTAAGAATTACTTTCTTTTTTCCGCCAGAAGCTTTATTATTTCTAAAATACATTGCTATTATCAGTATGGTCATGGCTTCCCTATTTGCAATTGCACAACAGGATATCAAAAAAATATTAGCTTACTCTACCATTTCGCAAATAGGATTTATGCTTTTTGCAATTAGTATAGGCAATCAATCGCTCGCTTTATTTCATTTATTAACGCATGCTTTTTTCAAAGCGGCCTTATTTTTAACAGCGGGTGTTTTTATTCACGAAAAAAAATCACAAGATATACGAAACTTAAGTGGTGTTGCGCAGCAACAGCCCATTGCATTTATTGCTTTTAGTATTGCGGCCGCTGCCTTAATCGGCTTGCCATTTACGGCTGCATATTTTTCTAAAGAAGCCATTTTGTTTGCGGCTATTCAACAACATGGATTAGATGTGTTTAATACATTACTACTTTTTTCTGTGTTATTAACCAGCATTTACATTGCAAGAATTTGGTTTTATTTGTTTGCAAAAAACAATTCAAGTAATACGCCACGTACAAAATCTGTAGCAATGAATTTGCCAATAATCGTATTGGATATGTTCTCTTTATTTATAGCTTTTTCTGCTAGTCCATTTCATTTGCAAGCATTTTGGTTTACAATAGTCACCGAAACCATAAATCCAATCTTTAGTATAAGTATTGTATTTTTGAGTGTCCTAGGCATTTTAGCTGTCAAATTTATTCCAGCAATTTTATTGATGGATGAAAAAAATACAATGGTATATTTCCTTAAAAACGGTGCTTTTATAGATCGTTTTTATGAATTTCTATTTGTAAAACCAATACAACAAATAGCTACCTTGCTTAAATGGTTAGACAAGCATGTGGTAGATGCGCTAGTGAACGGAATTGCCAAATTAGCCATTGTGATTGCCAATTGCTCCGACTGGTTTGATCGAAATATAATTGATGGATTGGTTAACCTGATTGCGCTCATCGCCAAACGATTTGGAGACATTATTCGCATTGCACAAACAGGTAGAGTGCAAACTTATTTTTTATTGGCATTGATGTTGATGGCAATGGTGGCATGGTTTATTTATTAACTTATTAAAGATTTAAAATGAATAATTGGTTGTCTATTTTAATTTTCTTACCGATTGCAGCTGCATTAATTTTGTTGCTATTACCTAAGCGTGCATCAAATGTATTTAGGCCGGTAACCATTGTTATTAGTCTTTTACAGACACTCATTGCAACTTATTTATATAGCCAATACTTAAAAAATCCACAAGGTTATCATTTTGTAGAACGTGCAGATTGGATTAATTTAAATTTGGGAACTTTTGGACGTTTAAATATTGATTATTTCTTAGCCGTTGATGGATTAAGTATTGGATTGCTATTGTTGTCGGCATTTGTCATGTTTATTGCGGCTATTGCTTCTAACGAAATTAAGAAAGATCCTAAAGCATATTATACCTTGTTTTTATTATTGAGTGCGGCTATTATGGGCGTATTTTGCGCACTCGATTTTTTCTTGTTTTATGTGTTTTATGAATTGATGTTATTGCCAATGTATTTCTTAATTGGCATGTGGGGTGGTCCAAACAGAGAATACGCTTCTATCAAATTTTTCTTGTACACTTTATTTGGATCTATATTTATGTTATTAGTAATGATCGGACTTTACTTTTCGGTCATCGATCCAGTAACAGGCGAACATACTTTTAATATGCTGTATATGATGGATGCAGCAAACTATACGAAAGACAGTTATTTCTCTATTTTCTCTACTGATGCATTATTATTTCATTATCCCGTAAGGTTCTTAGGCTTTATTGTTTTATTTATTGCATTTGCGATTAAAATACCTACTATACCCTTACATACTTGGTTACCCGATGCCCATGTGGAGGCGCCAACACCTGTATCTATTATACTTGCAGGGGTGCTCTTAAAAATTGGTGGATATGGAATTATCAGAATTTGCTACGGAATTTTTCCAGAAGCAGCTATTTATTTTTCTTATTGGATAGGATTAATTGGCGTGGTCTCTATTTTATATGGCGCATTTATAGCATTGGCATCTACGGATTTAAAACGCATGATTGCTTATTCCTCTATTTCACATATGGGATTTGTTATTTTAGGAATTGCTTCGCTTACTTCGGAAGGAGTGAACGGTGCTATTTTTCAAATGATTAGTCACGGGGTACTTTCTACGATGCTATTTTATTTAGTAGGCGTTATTTATCTAAGGGTTCAAGACCGCGAAATTGCGGCGTTCAGAGGACTGGCACAACCTATGCCTCGTTATACTTTATTTGTAGTAATTGCATTTTTTGCTTCTTTAGGATTGCCTGGCTTGTCTGGTTTTATTGGCGAAGCATTTACCCTTATCGGTGCATTTAAATCGGCTTCTGTCAATGCCTTATTGCCAAGAGGCTTTGCCATTTTAGCTTCGGTTGGCATTTTAATTGGTGCGGCTTATTTCTTATGGACTTTACAACGCATGTTTTTTGGAGCGCCGCGTTTCAAAGGGGCTCAAGAATGGCATTTAAAACTAAAAGATTTAACAGCAACAGAATATCTGGTATTAATCCCCTTAGCCTTGATCACCATTTTATTAGGCATTTTCCCTTCTTTATTATTTGATGCCAGTAATAATACTATCAATGCTTGGGTTCACGAAACTTGGATACATGGCATTGCAAATTTAAAAAGCATGCAATCTTTATTAAAATTTTAAGCGGATGGAATTGTATCAAACTTTACAATCTTTAGTGACGAGCAATAATCTGAGTTGGAAATTTTTAATTCCAGAATATAGTTTATTATTTTTCTTTTTATTGGGTTTGTTTATTGATTTATTTTTCAAAAATAAAAAATGGATAACGGTCTTAATGTTAGTAGGGGTTAGCTTTTCGGGGTTTTTAACTTTTCAACAAATTTCTGCTAGCATTGAAATCCAACAACTATTTAACGGCATGTTGGTTTTAAGTAATAAAATAATTGTATTCAAATTATTGATTACATTGGTAGTATGCTTGTTTATTATTTTTGCAAGCACCGATGATCGCATCAAAAAACAAAACACAGCAGAATATTTTTATTTAGCGCCACTTTTTTTAATTGCATTAAATATGCTCTGTATGTCTGCGCATATGTTAACCATTTATTTAAGTGTAGAAATGGTTTCGCTATTTTCTTATGGTTATGTTGCCTTGTCAATAAAAGATAAAAGCAATGCCGAATCTGGCATGAAATATATTTTGTTTGGCTTATTGGCTTCGGCTCTTTTATTGTACGGAATCTCCTTGATGTATGGCTTTGCAGGCACCCTTTCTTTGCAAGATCCTCATTTCTTAGCTTGGTTTGCAAAAGCGCCAATGCCGATTATTGCTTTGAGTATTGGTTTAATGATGGCTGGATTTTTATTTAAAATAGCTGCTGCGCCATTTCATTTTTATGCACCCGATGTTTATCAAGGAACTTCGTCTACTACATTGGTACTATTAAGTGTGGCTCCAAAAATTGCAGGTTATGCATTGTTTGCTAATTTTCTGGGATTCTTTTCGTTTAAAATTTTTAATCAAGTTTTATTTTGGCCCATGTATAATTGGGAAACTTTTTTAAGTGTAATTGCCATCATGACCTTAGTCATTGGTAGTTTTGTGGCTTTGTCTCAAACAAACATTAAACGTTTAATGGCTTATGCAGGAATTGCACAAACTGGTTTTCTCTTAATGGGTTTGATTGGCTATACCTCCATAGGAGTAATCGCTTTGCTGTTTTATTTATTGGCCTATTTATTAATGAATACGGCGGCATTTATGCTTATCAGTTATTTTGAACAGCAGCACGAAGCATATGAATTAGCAGATTATAAAGGCTTGGTTAGAAAATCTCCATTGGCTTCTATTTTATTGGTAGTTGTATTTGCATCCTTCATTGGTTTGCCACCACTTGTTGGCTTTACCGGAAAATTTTTATTGTTTTCGGCGAGTTACCAAGCTTATGTCGCTTCTGCTAATCCAGCAATTTTAATCACCATCATTACCGCTGCAATCGCATCAATTGTTTCTTTATTTTATTATTTTATTATCATTCGAAACATGTTCATGCAAGAAGCCACTTGGGTTAAGGTGAATAAAGAAGAACAAAATATTTTATATTTATTGGTATTGCCTTTGATTTTGGCCATTATTTATTTCGGAATTTTGCCCTCTAACATAATCAGTTATATCCAAAGCATTATTGCTTAAAATACTTGCTTTAACATAAAATTACAGGTTTTTTTTTCTAAAAAGTCGGCTTGAAAAAAGCGAGAAATGTTTATATTTGCATCTTAGCTAGCAACGATGAGCGATAGTATCAAGCATGAGTGCGGAATTGCACTGATCAGATTAAAAAAACCTTTAGCATTTTATCAGCAAAAATATGGTTCGGCTACTTATGGCCTCAACAAATTATTTTTATTGATGTCTAAACAGCAAAATCGAGGTCAAGATGGCGCCGGAATTGCAACTATCAAACTCAACACTTCGCCCGGCGACCGTTACATCAGTAGGCATCGTTCTACTTCTAAAAATTCGGTAGCAGAAATTTTCGAACATGTTCAAAATAGATTAATTGAAGTAGAAGCGCAAAATCCAATTGATTACCAAAATGCAGAATGGCTCAAATCTAATGCACCTTATATAGGAGAGTTATTATTGGGTCATTTAAGATATGGCACATTTGGAAATAATAATATCGAAAATTGTCATCCCTTTTTAAGACAAAATAATTGGATTACCAGAAACCTAATTATAGCTGGCAATTTTAACATGACCAATGTGGATGAGTTATTGAATCAACTCTACGAATTGGGTCAACATCCTAAAGAAAAAGCAGATACCATTACCGTATTAGAAAAAATAGGACATTTTTTAGATGACGATAACCAACGCCTTTTTGATCATTATAAAACTTTAGGCCATAGCAATGTTGAAATTACCAAGTTAATTGAAGAAAACATTGATGTGCCTTCTATACTTACCCGCTCTGCAAAAAGTTGGGATGGTGGATATACAATTTGTGGAATGTTAGGTCATGGTGATGCCTTTGTGATGCGAGATCCATCGGGTATTCGCCCTGCATTTTATTTCGAAGACGAAGAAGTGGTGGTGGTTACTTCCGAAAGACCAGCCATTCAAACGGCATTTAATGTTCCAATAGAATCTATCAAAGAAATTCAACCAGGTCATGCTTTAATTATTAAAAAAAGTGGTTTGGTTTCGGAGCATCAATTCATTGAACCAGCTGAAAGAAAAGCTTGTTCCTTTGAACGCATTTATTTTTCTCGCGGTAACGATGCGGGTATTTATATGGAGCGTAAACAGTTGGGTCGAATGTTAGTACCCAAAATTTTAGCGGCCATCGACAACGATTTAACCAATACGGTATTTTCTTATATTCCTAATACAGCAGAAGTTGCTTTTTATGGAATGGTAGAAGGCTTGCATAAGCATGTTAGAAAATATCAAAAAGAAAAAATATTAAATTTTCAAAAAGATTTATCAAACGAGTCGCTCGAAAAATTATTAAGTATGGCGCCTCGTGTCGAAAAAATTACCCTCAAAGATGCTAAGTTGCGCACCTTTATAACCCAAGACGAAGATCGTCAAGATATGGTTGCGCATATTTATGACACTACTTATGGGGTAGTAAAAAAAGGCGTAGACACCCTTGTTGTCTTAGATGATTCTATTGTAAGAGGAACCACTCTAAAGCAAAGCATCTTAAGAATTTTAGATCGATTAGGTCCGAAAAAAATTATAATTGTTTCCTCGGCACCGCAAATTAGGTACCCCGATTGCTACGGAATTGACATGTCTAGAATGGCTGAGTTTGTTGCCTTTTCGGCAACAATTGCCTTATTAAAAGAAAGAGGAATGGATCAATTGATTCAACAAGTGTATGATAATTGTAAATCACAAGTAAACTTACCGAGTGATCAAATTAAGAATTTTGTTAAAGAAATATATAAGCCATTTAGCCCAGAAGAAATTTCTCAAAAAATAGCGGAAATAGTTCGACCTAAAGATATTCAAGCCGAAGTAGCAATTATTTTCCAAAGCATAGAAGATTTACACATGGCTTGTCCGGGGCATACCGGAGATTGGTATTTTTCTGGTGATTTTCCAACACCAGGCGGCATGAAAGTTGTGAATAATGCTTTTATAAACTTTATAGAAGGCAGCAATAAGCGTGCTTATTAGTTAAGCAACTAAGAGAAATAATTTGGCAATAATTGCAAATGCAAAAATCATCAGGGCAATGCCAACAATTCTATTCATTAAATGAATCACTTTTGGGTTAAAAAGGTGTCGCATTTTTGCTGCAAAATAGGCTTTAATGATATCGGTACTTAAGACCGTTCCCATGCAAGTTCCTATAAATATTTTTATTTCATCTTGGCTATAAGTAGCACTGGTGCTCAGGTAACTCACTAATCCGATCCAATAAAATAACATTCCAGGGTTTAGTAAATTCATAAAAAGCCCTTTAAAATAATAGGCAAAAATCTTCAATTTACTGAGGGTAATTTCTTTGCCTTTTTCTTCGATAACATCGGCTGGTTTGCTGAAATATCTATAGCCAATAATTCCTAAAAACACACTGCCAATAATTGCGATGTAGTTTTGATAAGTTTGCGCAACCGATAAAAGTTTAGCGCCTAATAAAGTAATACTGACAAATATTAAATCGGCCGAAAAAACGCCTATAGCAAAAACTGCACCTGCAAAAAAGCCTTTCTGTATACTGGTTCTTATCAGTGAAAAAAATGCCGGCCCTGTCATAATTGTCATGAGCAGTCCTGCACCAATTGCACCTAATAATAATTGTATCATTTATAAAGTATTGTCTTGTAAATTTGTGAAAATAAATAAGAATACCCAATTTTTAGCCCATTTAATATTTAAATATTTTATAATTAGTAGCAAATTCAGGAGAGTTTTCTTAAACTTGCCCTTATAACCTTATGAAAACTCGTCCAGCATTCGATCAGATATTCATGAATTTGGCCCTAGATTTGGCTAAACGTTCTCATTGTGTGAAAGCGCAAGTAGGAGCGGTATTAACTAAAGATACGCGGATCATATCTATTGGCTATAATGGCCCGCCAGCTGGCACGCATAATTGCGATGAAGAATTTCAAATAGATGGCTGTCCAAGAGATACCAAAGGCAGTTGCTCTTTGGCTTTACATGCCGAAGAAAACGCCATTTTATATGCTGCAAAAAATGGTTCGCAATTAGAGGGAACTACATTATATTGTACTTTATCGCCATGTATAAGTTGTGCGCGCCTAATTTTTCAGTCGGGTATTAAAAAAGTTTATTTCCATTCTTCTTATGCCCAATATAAAGGTTTAGCCGTCGATGAAGGGGTCGAATTTTTACGAAAATTTGGCGTAGAAACCTTTCAATATGAGCTTGATGCAGGGGTATAAAAAAAATCAAATTTCCTAGTAGCTGCAATCCCAAATTTCATTTCGAAAATGTATCTTTGCGCATGCAGGAGAAAATTATCATTCTTGATTTTGGTTCACAGTACACCCAATTAATTGCGCGTAGAGTTAGAGAACTAAATGTTTATTGTGAAATACATCCATTTCACCATGTTCCAGTTTTAGACGAATCAGTAAAAGGAGTTATTCTTTCGGGAAGCCCACATTCTGTTCGGGAAGACCAAGCCCCCAATGTCGACTTTCAAGCGATTGCTGCAAATTACCCTGTATTAGGTATTTGTTATGGTGCTCAATTGATCGCACAACAATCGGGTGGTGAGGTAATGCCTTCTAAAATTAGAGAATATGGTCGTGCAAATTTACTAGAGGTACATTCTAGTAATAAATTAATGAAAAGTATTCCTGTTCAATCTCAAGTGTGGATGTCGCATGGAGACACCATTTCGGAAATACCTGTAAATTTTGAAATTATTGCCAGTACAGATTCTGTTAAAATTGCTGCATTTCAGGTGAGCAATACAAATATTTACGGCATACAATTTCATCCAGAAGTAACGCATTCAACCGACGGCAAACAATTATTACAAAACTTTTTAGTCGATATATGTGCTTGCTCACAAAACTGGACACCAGATGCTTTTATTGAAACAACCATTGCCGCATTGAAAAATCAATTAGGCGATGATCAAGTGGTACTTGGCTTGTCGGGTGGGGTTGATTCATCGGTAGCTGCTATTTTATTACACAAAGCCATTGGTAAAAACTTGCATTGTATTTTTGTCGATAACGGTTTATTACGTAAAAATGAATACGAAGAAGTATTAGCTTCTTATCAACACATGGGTTTAAATGTTAAAGGGGTTGATGCCAAAGAATTATTTTATACAGACCTTAAAGGCTTATCTGATCCGGAACAAAAAAGAAAAGCCATTGGAAAAGTTTTCATCGATGTTTTTGATGCAGAATCACATTTAATTGAAAATGTTAAATGGTTAGGACAAGGAACAATTTATCCAGATGTAATAGAATCGGTATCGGTTAAAGGTCCATCGGCAACCATTAAATCGCATCACAATGTGGGGGGCTTACCCGACTTTATGAAATTAAAAGTAGTTGAACCTTTGAATACTTTATTTAAAGATGAAGTACGAAGAGTTGGAAGAGCTTTGGCCATAGACGATAAAATTTTAAACAGACATCCTTTTCCTGGGCCTGGTTTAGGCATTCGAATTTTAGGAGAAGTCACCAAAGAAAAAATAGCCATCTTACAACAAGCAGATTATATTTATATTAATCATTTAAAAAATGCGGGTTGGTACGATAAAATTTGGCAAGCTGGTGCTATTTTTTTACCAGTTCAATCGGTTGGTGTAATGGGCGATGAAAGAACTTACGAACATGTAGTTGCCTTAAGAGCCGTGGAGTCTGTTGATGGAATGACGGCAGATTGGTCGCCCATCCCTTATGATTTATTAGCAAAAATTTCGAACGATATCATTAATCAAGTAAAAGGCGTAAATCGTGTGGTTTATGATATTAGCTCTAAACCCCCTGCAACCATTGAATGGGAATAAGCACATATTTGTAGCTATTTTATGGCTAAGTTTTTTTTCTGCTGCTCATGCACAGTCGGAGCATAGCAACTATGAAAAAAATAAAGCAAACATTGCTTTGTTATTACCCTTTCAATTTCAACAAATAGATCCTGCTGCAAACTTGCTGCAAAAAGATTTTGACAATGCTAATTTTGCCATTGATTATTATCGTGGATTTATATTAGGGTTAGATTCCTTAGCCAGCTTGGGTTATGGAACAAACCTGAATTTATTTGATACAGAAAACGATTCATTGGCCATTGAAAATATTTGTAAAACCAATGCCTTGCAAAATGCAGATTTCATTTTTGGTCCATTTTACCCTAAAGAATTAGCGATAATCAATGCTTTTTCAAAAAAAAATAATAAAATAATAATCTCTCCAATTTCTCCGCTACCTGTTGATATTTTGAAAAACAAAAACATCATCATGTTAAATAATACCTTAGAATCACATGCCATGCAAATGGCGGCATTTGCGGTAAATCATTTACAGTTAAAAAAATATTTAGTAGTTAGGAGCGGATTATTAGCAGAATCGAGGTATTCAAAGACTTTCTCAACTGCAATAGATTCAATAGCTAAAGGCATTAACAAAAAAGAAATCATAGTTGCTAAAGCGGGTTTAAAAACCATTGAAGCAAATCTATCTAAATACGAAGAAAATTATATTTTAGTGCCCAATGCCGATCAAGCATTTGCGATTACCTTATTCAAACAGCTCGAAGAGTATAAAAATAATTATGCTATTACTTTGTTGGTACACCCTAAATGGATTGATTTTCAAACCATAGAACCTACATTGTTGCAAAAGTATAAGGTTATTTTAACGACGGCTTATTTTGTAGACTATAACCTTCCCGCGGTGAGTATTTTTGTGAAAAAATTTAGAGACACCTTTTTTACAGAACCACAGGAGATGGCATTCAAAGGCTTCGATCAAGCGATGTATTTACTGCCATTGATGCAGAAAATAAAAGAAAATAATGCATTGCCAGCTTATCAAGGATTGGCGAGTAAATTTAATTTACAAGATCAAAACGGATTAGGTTTAAAAAATACGGCCATTCATATTTTGCAATACTGCGAAAATGATTTATACCCCATCAAATGATAGTTGAAAATAGACTGCGAATTTTTAATGCTTTTTTAACTGAATTTCCAAAAGATCGACCTGTTACAAAATACTTGCCCGAATATTTCAAGCGTAACAAGCAAATGGGCTCGCGAGATCGAAAAAATTTATCTAAAGCAATATATTCCTATTTTAGATTGGGTAATTGCTTAGCGGGCCTTAAATCGGACGAAAGTCTTTTTGTAGCTTTGTTTCTTACTGCTAATAGCCCAGACGATATGCTGGCTTATTTTAAGCCTGCCTATCAAGAAAGAATTACAGATAGCCTATCCGAAAAAGCTACCTATTTAGCTTCGTTATTTCCCGAATTTAATTTAAACGACATTTTTCCGTTTACTGCACATCTTTCTGCTTCGATAGATCAAACGCTTTTTATCAATTCGCAATTAATACAACCCGATTTATTTATTAGAGTAATTAAAGGAGCGGAGCAAAAATTGGCAGCCTATTTAAACGAAGCACAAATACCTTTTGAAAAAAAGGAATGGTGTTATCGATTGCCCAATGCTGCAAAATTATTGAATACAGAATATTTGTATGAGGTTCAAGATCAATCATCGCAATACACAGCCAATTATTTTCAACCAAAGCCAAAACAAATGTGGTGGGATTGTTGTGCCGCAAGTGGCGGCAAAAGCTTATTGTTACATGCTTTGGAGCCTAGTGTTTATATTTTAGCTTCCGATAATAGGGCATCTAGCTTACTGAATCTGGAAGTTAGGTTTAAGCAAGCAGGCATTACGCAATTTCGACGAAGAGAGATAGACTTATTAGCAGAAATTAATTCGATTGAAAAAGATAGTATGGATGGTATTATTTTAGATGCGCCATGTTCTGGTTCGGGCACCTGGTCTAGAACACCAGAAATGTTGAGTCAATTTAAAGAATCGCAATTAGAGAAATTTATTTATTTGCAGAGAACCATTGCCGAAAATGCTTCTCAATTTTTGAAACCTGGTTGCCCATTGGTTTACATTACCTGTTCCGTTTTTAAAGAAGAAAACGAAGATGCGGTTGACTATTTTTTAGCAAATTTGCCTTTAAAATTAGAAAAGATGGAATTGATTAAAGGTTATGAAAGCAAGGCCGACACGATGTTTGTGGCCCGCTTCATAAAGTATTAAGCCATATTATGGTACACCTCGTTTACATCATCATCCTCGTCCATTTTATCAATTAGTTTATCGATTTCTGCTCGCTGTTCATCGGTGACTTCAACGGTGCTCAATGGGAATCTTTGTAATTCAGAACTGATAATATTAATTCCTTTTTCTTCTAACACTTTTTGCATCGATCCAAATTCTTCAAAAGCAGTATAGATAACTATTTCGTTTTCATCTAACTCAATTTCTTCGGCACCGTAATCGATAAATTCTAATTCCATTTCATCGGGATCCAAACCTTCGGCACTAATTCTAAAAACGGCTTTACGTTCGAAAACAAAATTTAAAGAACCCGAAGTACCTAAGCTGCCATTAAATTTGGTGAAATAACTTCTTACATTGGCAACCGTTCTGTTAATATTGTCGGTTGAAGTTTCTACTAAGATAGCTACACCATGGGGTGCATAGCCTTCGTATACAATTTCTTCGTAATCTTTTTCGTCTTTTGATGACGCGCGTTTTATAGCAGACTCTATTCGGTCTTTTGGCATATTTGCGCCTTTACCATTTTGAATAACTACACGAAGGCGAGCATTGGTTTCGGGGTTTGGGCCACCGGCCTTTACAGCCATAACAATGTCTTTGCCAATGCGGGTAAATGTTTTAGCCATTTTACCCCAACGTTTCATTTTGCGTTCTTTACGAAATTCGAATGCTCTTCCCATACTATTTTTTCAAATGATGTACGAAGGTATAGAAAATTTAAAATTTCTACAAAAAATTAACCTTCCTAATAAATGCAATTATAAACCTGTATTGTGTCTGAAAAGCTTAATGGCTATTGCTAGCAAGATGATTCCAAATGCTTTTCTTAAAATATTTAAACCTGTTTTGCCAAGCAGATTTTCGAGTCTTAAAGTGTTTTTTAATACGGCGTAAACAAAAATCATATTAATAATAATTCCAAAAATAATGTTTTGTGTTTCGTATTCACTTTTTAATGACAATAGGGTAGTCATGGTGCCAGCACCAGCAATTATTGGAAAGGCTAAAGGCACAATGGAAACAGAATCGGGAATTTCATCTTTGAAAAAATTTGCACCCAATACCATTTCTAGTGCAATAATAAAAATAACCAAAGAGCCAGCAATGGCAAATGATTTTACATCTAAGCCAATAACAGCAAGTAATTGCTCTCCTAAGAATAAAAATAAAATCATTAAAATTAAAGCAACCATCGATGCCTTTTCGGATTGAATATGACCAGCTTTTTTGCGCAATTGAATGATAATGGGAATGGCACCAACAATATCAATAATGGCAAATAAAATCATGGTGACAGAAATGATCTCTTTGAAGTTGAAATAATGTAAGATGGCGTTTTTCATATTATTTAATTTAAAAAAAGCCAGTATTCAAAAATAAAAATACTGGCTCTTTGTAATATTTAATGTTGTTATTTATTTTTCTGAATTACGAATTTTACTATGGTTTTTACTATAAGTATAATAAATAATAATCCCTAAAACCATCCACAATGCAGCTACTTTTAAGGTAGTATAATCTAATGCAACTATCATTCCGCCACATATGATGATACCTAAAATAGGAACTAATGGCACCAATGGTGTTCTAAATGGTCGCTCTAAATCAGGGCTCTTTACTCTTAAAATCCAGATGCCTGCACTTACCAATACGAATGCCAATAAAGTTCCGAACGAAGTTAAATCGCCTGCAACACTACCGGGTACAAATGCGGCAAATAAGCCTACTAAAATAAATAAGATCATATTGCTTTTGTGTGGTGTGCTGTATTTTGGATGTAATTCCGAAAAAACTTTTGGTAATAAACCATCTTTAGACATGGTATAAAATACACGAGATTGTCCTAATAACATTACTAAAATAACAGAAGAAAATCCTGCTAATATGGCGATGGTTACGCCTGTTGCTAACCAACTATAACCACTCATATAAGTAGATATAACATAGGCAACAGATGCTTCTTTTCCTTTTGCTGGATCAGCAAATTCGCTCCAATTGGCAACACCTGTTAAAACATGTGAAAACAAAATATAAAGAATAGTGCAAATAACTAATGATCCTAAAATTCCAATGGGCATATCTCTTTTTGGATTTTTTGCTTCTTGTGCTGCAGTGGAAACCGCATCAAAACCAATGAATGCAAAAAATACAATCGCTGCGCCACCTAATACGCCGCCCCATCCCCATTTGAAAAATCCTTCGTGACCAGGAGTTCCTTCAGGAATCATAAATGGTGTATGGTTTTCTGGTTTAATAAACTGCCAACCTAATACAATAAATAATAATACGATGGCAACTTTAATAAATACAATAATGCCATTGAGCTTAGCAGATTCTTGCGTACCTCTAATCAATACCATTGTTAATACCAATAATATAACTAGCGCAGGTAAATTAATAAAACCAGACACGCCATTTAAAGATTCAAAAGGAGAATGTGACCATTGATAGGGTATGGCACCACCCAATAATTTATTTAAATATTCGCTCCAAGCAATAGAAACGGTTGCCGCACCAAGTGCATATTCCATAATTAAAGCCCAGCCTATAATCCAAGCAATTAATTCGCCCATGGTGGTATAAGCATAAGTATAAGCGCTTCCTGCAATTGGAATCATGGCAGCAAATTCTGCATAACACAAACCAGCAAATGCGCAACCTACGGCAGCCACAATAAACGATAATGTTACAGCAGCGCCTGCGGCTTCACCGGCAGCAGCAGCAGTTCTAACAAATAAACCTGCGCCAATAATTGCGCCAATTCCTAATGCAATTAGGTTCCAACTACCTAGCGTTCGCTTAAGGCTACCTTCGCCAGTTGCATTGGCTTCTTTTAATAAATTCTCTATTGATTTAGTATATTTCATAAAGATTGAATGGATCTATTTTCAAACTTAATTAATTTTAAGCAAAAAACATAGCTTAAATAGCATTTTTATTGGCTTAATAACAAAAAAAAAGAGCGCTTTTGGGCGCTCCTTTTTTTATATCTTCTAAAAGATTATTTTTCCTCGTTTGTTGATTTACTTGCTTCGGTTTTAGCACTGCAATTAGCTTTGTCTTTACAATTTGCTTTGTCTTTACAATTAGCTTTGTCTTTACAAGCTTCCGAACTTCCGCTGCATTCCGACATATTAATGCCTTTATGGGCTTCTATCATTTTGATGCAAGCTGCTTTTTGTTCTGGTGTGCATTTCATGCTATCGCAATAAGCGGCACATGCTTCAGGAGTCATGCTCATGCATTTAGTTAAATCGCAATTACCCATATCAACAGAATCCATGCCTGCACACATTTCTGTTTGTGCATGACAATTCATTTCCTTGCTTTCTGCATTAACTACTGCAATATAAGGTGCGATTACTAATGAAACAATCGACATTAATTTAATTAAAATATTCATCGATGGTCCAGAAGTATCTTTGAATGGATCACCTACGGTATCACCAGTAACAGATGCTTTATGTGGTTCTGATTTTTTGTAATACATTTCGCCATTAATCATCACACCTTTTTCGAAAGATTTTTTAGCGTTATCCCAAGCACCACCAGCATTTGATTGGAAGATTCCCATCAATACACCAGAAACAGTTACACCTGCTAATAAACCACCTAATACCTCAGGGCCAAAAATAAAACCAACAAGAATAGGAGTGATCAAAGCAATGGCACCTGGCATCATCATTTCGCGGATAGATGCTTTGGTAGAAATAGCTACACATTTTTCGTATTCAGGTTTTGCTTTGTATTCCATAATTCCAGGAATTTCTCTAAACTGACGACGCACTTCTTGAACCATATCCATGGCTGCTTTACCAACTGCTTGAATACACAATGCAGAGAAAATAAATGGAATCATTCCACCTACAAATAAACCAGCTAATACATTTGCTTTGTAAATATCAATAGCATCAATTCCAGCAATACCAACAAATGCTGCAAATAAAGCCAATGAAGTTAATGCTGCAGAAGCAATGGCAAAACCTTTACCAGTTGCTGCAGTTGTGTTTCCTACGGCATCTAAATTGTCTGTACGCTCACGCACTTCGGGAGGTAATTGACTCATCTCTGCAATACCACCTGCATTATCTGCAATTGGTCCAAATGCATCGATCGCTAATTGCATAGCTGTAGTAGCCATCATACCTGCAGCAGCAATGGCTACGCCATATAAACCTGCGAAATAATACGAAGCCATGATACCAGCAGCCAATGTTAAAATTGGAATAACAGTTGATTTCATTCCTACAGATAAACCACCAATTATATTAGTAGCATGACCAGTAGATGATTGTTGAATGATAGACATAACAGGCGCTTTGCCCATTGCAGTATAATATTCTGTAACAATACTCATGATGGCACCAACTAAAGTTCCAACAACAATTGCATAGAATACATTTAATTTTGTAAACTGATAACCTCTTAAGCTTAATGTTTCTGGTAACATCCAATTAACAATAAAATAAGAAGCAGCAACGGTCAATAACATAGAAGACCAGTTACCAATATTTAATGCATTTTGTACACTCGATTTTTCATCTTTAATAGTTACAAACCAAGTTCCAACAATTGAAAATAAAATACCTAATCCACAAATTACCATGGGTAATAAAATAGGAGACATGCCATTAAAATTATCGCTACTTGCGTTAATTTCTTGACCTAACACCATTGTTGCTAAAATAGTAGCTACATAAGATCCGAATAAATCGGCACCCATACCTGCTACGTCACCTACGTTATCACCTACGTTATCTGCAATAGTTGCAGGGTTACGTACGTCATCTTCTGGAATTCCAGCTTCTACTTTACCAACTAGATCGGCACCTACATCGGCAGCTTTAGTATAAATACCACCACCCACACGCGCAAATAATGCAATAGACTCCGCACCTAAAGAAAAACCTGTTAGTACTTCGATTGCTGTGGTAACAGTGTTTGCGCCTAAATCAGCAAAGATGCTTAAGAAAGCGATAAACAAACCGCCTAATCCTAATATAGCTAAACCAGCAACACCTAAGCCCATTACAGTACCACCGGTAAATGAAACTTTTAAAGCTTGTTTTAAACTAGTACGAGCAGCTTGTGTGGTACGAACATTCGCTTTAGTCGCTACTTTCATACCAATATAACCAGCGGTAGCCGAAAATACAGCACCGATAATAAACGAGATAGAGATAATCCAGCTAGAATGAATGGCTTTGCCATTTACTTCGTGGATTGTTCCAGAATAAGCCAATAATGCTGCTGCAAAAACAACAAAAATGCTCAATACTTTCCATTCTGCTTTTAAGAAAGCCATTGCGCCATCTGCAATATAACCAGCTAATTCGGTCATTTTTGCATCGCCAGCTTCTTGTTTAGAGACCCATGCGCTTTTGATAGCCATTACAATAAGGCCAATAATGCCTAATGCAGGAATAAAATAAATTAAATTGCTTTGTAAAAAATCCATAAGGTTTTTTTGATTTATGTTAAAATTAAAAATTCAAGGATTGCAAAAATACGCCCTTTAGCCGAATAATCAAACCTTATGGGTTCTAATTGTTCAATATGAGCTATATAATTTGCATAATTTGCTTTAAATCAAATGCTTATAAAGCCATTAATTTAAAAAATACAGCAAATAAACCGGCTAAATAGGTCTTAGCCAAAGTTTCTATGGGTGATAGGGTGATTTTAAGATTGATCAGTGTTTCAAATCGGCCTTATTGAACCATATTAGATTTTCAGCACTATTTTAATTTGTTTTTAAATGCTTTTTGAAACTTTTCAACTTTAGGTCTGATCACAAATTGGCAATAAGGTTGGTTGCCGTTTTGGTTGAAATAATTTTGATGATAATTTTCTGCTTCGTAGAAAACTTCCGCCGGCACAATGGTGGTTACAATTTCATTTTCGAAAGCGCCTGATTTTTGCAATTCATTTTTATAAAATTCGGCTGTTGATTGTTGTTCTGCAGAATGATAAAAAATAACCGAACGGTATTGTGTACCCACATCACCGCCTTGTTTATTTAAAGTGGTTGGGTCATGACTTTCCCAAAATGCTTGCAATAAAGTTTTATATGTTACTTTTTTGGGATCAAAAATAATTTGACAAACTTCTGCATGGCCGGTGGCTCCGGTGCAAACTTCTTCGTAAGTTGGGTTTGCGCTTGTGCCTCCTTCGTAGCCAGATTTCAGGGAAACTACACCTTCAATTTGCTGAAAAATGGCTTCTACACACCAAAAACAGCCAGCTCCAAAGGTAGCGGTGTCGGTCATTTGCGGGTTTTCGATTTCTTGGTTCATGGCAATTTTTTTTGCATTCGTTGGAACAGATGTACATCCCAAAATAACCGTTAACAATACAATTGGGAGAATTATTTTCATTTTTAAAAAGTCATGGTTATACCCAAACTAGGTAAGAATGGCAATTGGTATTTCTTTGCATAAGATATTCTATCAAAATAAAATAAATTATTTCTATCGTACACATTTGTTACGCCCAAGGTGCTTTCTAAAATATTGTTTTTACTAAACTCCCATTTCTTTTTCATAGAAATATCTAAGCGATGGTACCAAGGCAAACGGCCTAAATTTAATTGTCCATAAATAACACCTAATTGTCCATTTTGTTCGGTGTAAGAGCTATTAATATTTTCAAATAAAATTTTCTCGTAAAAACCTTGTGTTTGAGTGAAAGGGAAGCCAGAACCTAAGTTCCAACGACAATCAAGCTCCCAATTGTGTTTTTTACCAAAAGCATAAGTACTCACAATATTTACATTGTGTCTTCTATCGTAATGGGGGTTATAGTTTCTAATACCATCATACCTGCTCACATAGCCCAAAGAATAGGTTGCCCATAAATACAAGTTTTGTTTCTCGTATTTAAATGTAAAGTCAATTCCTTTGGCTACGCCATCTTCGATGATATAGTCTTCTCTTTGGTAAGCGGGTTTGTCTTTATACTCGTCGGTGTTTGGATATATTTTATCTCTGTTGATATTGGTTAATTGATCAAACTTTTTAATGTATCCTTCCACATTAATTTGGAATCGTTTGGTTACATCAAATTCAAAACCTGCAATAATGTGACGTGCTTTTTGAAGTTTGCTGGTAACTGGTTTTCCTTTAAATGTTTTTGGTGCATCTTCTGGCCCAGATAAAAATCCATAAAACAAATTGACAATATCACGATCCGAGCCCGCACTCAATAAATTTTGACTAAAGAAACCAGAAGCTAATTTAAATCTGATAAATTCATTAATAATATATTTGGCACTAAACCTAGGTTCTATAGACATTTCGGCCAATGAAGCATAATAATGAGCACGAATACTTGGTTCTAAAATAAGCCTATTGGTTGCATATTTATATTTTGTAAATGCAGCAATTTCTGAAGTAAATTGTTCTTGTTTAATAACAGTATTAGCCGCATTGGTAAATTGAAAATCGGTTTGGAAACCTAACATTTCAATACCGTATTTTAATTCATCTTTACCAATAAAATAAGTGAAATTTAATCCTGCGTTGAAACCATTAATTTTACTAAAGCGTGGCTTGCTTGTTAATTCTTTCATGCTAATATCATAACCAGAATAGGCGAAAGAACCATCCACCAAAACAGAAGAGGAACCTGGTATGACAACAAAGCTGCCGCCAAAACCGGTGCTGTTCCATGCAATAGCTGCTGGCGCTTTGTAATTTACTTGGTCGGTAAATTTAAAGCCAAATAAGTTGAGTTTGCTACCGTTGGTGCTATTGAAAGAAATTTTTCCGTACAAATCGGTAAAATTATAAGGTAAGCCAGCGGTATCTACATAACTATAAATATTTTTTGCGGTGTGTTCTAAGTAAGAAGTTCTGCCCGATAAAATAAAAGAGGAAGTAGATTTGCCTTCTTCATATTTACTCAAGGGACCTTCTAATAATATTTTACTAGTAAACGGATTGCTTCCAATTTTTCCAGTTAGTTTTTGTTTATTTCCATCGCGTGTGGTAATGTCCATTACTGCAGAAATTCGGCCTCCGTATTCTGCGCCAAAACCACCGGTATAAACATCTGCATTTCTAATGATATCTGTTTCGAAGACAGAAAATAATCCAATCGAGTGAAATGGATTATAAACAATCATACCATCTAATAATACTTTATTTTGAATAGGGGAGCCACCACGAATATATAATTGACCACCTTGGTCGCCTGTAAAGACAACGCCTGGTAGTATTTGAAGGTATTGCGCTAAATCTGGTTCACCACCAACAGAGGGAATTCTGTTGATTTGTTTTGGAGTAACTTTTGCTACCGATACTTTTGTTTCGGTTAAGTTTTCTGTTTTATCGGCAGTAATATCAACAGTATTGATATTGATAGATTTTTGTGTTAAATAAATATTTTGTGTTATTCTACCTCCAGGTTTTAAGGTAATTCTAATTTTAACGGTGTCAAATCCAACGCCAGTACTACTTAAAATATAAGAACCAGGATTAATTTTGCTAAGGTTATAAAATCCATTTACATCACTGGCATTACCATTAGTTGTACCTTCTAAAAATACTTTAGTGAAGATAATTGGTTCGCCTGTTTTTTTATCGTAAACAAATCCTCTTACTTCTGCAAATTGTGCTAAAGCAGGAATTGCAGTTAAAGTTAAAAAAGCAAGAAGCAGGATTTTTTGAATTCTTTTCATATATGCTAAAAGTTTGCAATATAATAGAATATAGCTTTAAAAACGCCTTTTAATAGGAAAAAATCGATGAAAAATGGAATTTAGGCTCCTTGTTGACCAGCCAATAAATAGAGTACAGCCATTCGAATAGCAACTCCGTTTTCTACTTGATCTAGAATGATAGATTGTTTAGCGTCTGCCACATCACTCGAAATCTCCACACCTCTGTTAATGGGTCCAGGGTGCATCACCACAATTTCTTTTGGTAAAGAATCGAGTAAGCTTTTAGTTAAACCATGCATCATGGTATATTCCCTTAAGCTCGGAAAATATTTAATGTCTTGTCGTTCTAATTGTATTCTTAGCATATTGGCTACATCGCACCAAGCAAGTGCTTTGCGTAAGTCATGCTCTACGGTTACGCCAAGGCTTTCTATGTATTTTGGAATCAGAGTGGTTGGTCCGCAAACTTTAACTTCTGCACCTAATAATTTTAAGCAGAGTATATTAGAAAGCGCCACTCTTGAATGCATAATGTCACCCACAATCACCACTTTTTTTCCTTTAACATCTCCAAGTTTTTCTCTGATAGAAAAAGCATCGAGTAAGGCTTGCGTAGGGTGCTCGTGTGCGCCATCGCCTGCATTGATAATTGGCACATGAATATGTTTGGCTAAGAATAATGCTGCTCCTGGATTTGGATGCCTCATCACTACCATATCAACTTTCATGGCTAAGATATTATTGACGGTATCAATCAGTGTTTCGCCTTTGCTTACAGAAGAGGAGGCCGCAGAAAAATTGACCACATCGGCCGATAATCTTTTTTGAGCTAGTTCAAAAGAAAGTTTAGTGCGGGTAGAGTTTTCGAAAAATATATTAGCAATGGTGGTGTCTCTGAGTGAGGGAACTTTTTTTATGGGTCTATTGATCACCGTTTTGAAATTGTCCGCTGTTTCAAAAATCAACTTAATATCATGTTGAGTTAATCCTTTGATTCCTAATAAATGGCGAACACTCAAATTTTGCATATTATTTTTGCTTCTTTTGGTTTGTTAAATTATTTTCTGAAATCAAGACTACTTCGTCTTTCCCTTCGGTCTCTTTCCATTTTACTATTACTTTTTCAGAAGAAATAGAATCGATGGCATGGCCAACATAATCGGGCTCAATTGGTAAATGCCTAGTGTATCTTCTGTCTATTAATACCAGTAGTTCTACTTTTGCCGGTCTGCCAAAAGCAAGCATAGCGTCCATTCCAGCGCGTATGGTTCTGCCTGTAAATAAAACGTCGTCAATTAGAATGACTTTTTTATTTTCTATGATAAAATCAATTTGAGTGGCATTGGGCACTAATGGATTGGCCCTGTGTCTAAAATCATCTCTAAAAAAGGTCACATCTAGTTGGCCAAGATTGATGGTTTTTTTAGGAAGTAATCGTTGTAATTGTGCTTGAATTCTTTTAGCTAAATAAATTCCTCGGGGTTGTAATCCAATTAAAACAGAGTTGCTGAAATCGTTGTGATTTTCGATTAATTGATGACAAAGGCGTTGAATGGTGATGTCAAACTTAGGGTTTCCTAATATGATGCCTTCTTTCATTTGGAATTTGATTTGCCAAATATAAGGTTTTTTGGGAGATGTCTATAAAAAAATGATGCAAAAAAAAGCCCCTCGAGATTTCGAGGGGCTTTAGGATAGCTTTAAAGCTAATTATTCTGCAACATCTTCCGCTACATCGGCTGCTGCTTCAGCTGCGCTAGCAGCATCTTTTTTAGCTTTTGTACCTTTTTCAGATGTTTCTAATGAAGATTTTAAGTTAGCTAATACACCTAAATCGCCTAAAGTGGTTTTTTCTACTGAATCTTTCACTTTTTTAACTGCGGTTGAGGCTGCTTTAGCTTCTTTTTTCTTCTTATCGGTTTCTTCTGCTCTTGCTTCTGCTTTAGCTTCTTCATGAAGTTTAGCATGTGAAACTACAATACGCTTAGCATCTTTGTTGAATTCAATGATTTTGAAATCTAACACTTCTTCGTTTGTAGCCATTTTGCCGTCTTCCTTCATCAAGTGTTTAGTAGGAGCAAATCCTTCTACACCATAAGGCAATGTGATAACAGCACCTTTATCGGTAACTTTTACAATTGTACCTTGATGAATAGAATCTAAAGTGAAAATGGTTTCGAAAGTTTCCCAAGGGTTTTCTTCTAATTGTTTGTGACCTAAACTTAATTTGCGTTCTTCAGCATTCACTTCTAAAACAACAACATCTAATTTATCACCAACTTTAGTAAACTCATGAGGATGATTTACTTTCTTAGACCATGATAAGTCTGAGATATGAATTAAACCATCGATACCTTCTTCGATTTCAACAAACACACCAAAGTTAGTCATGTTTTTCACAACTGCATTTTGTTTGCTGCCTACAGGGTAACGATCTGCAACACCTACCCAAGGGTCTGGCGTTAATTGTTTAATACCTAATGACATTTTTCTTTCTTCACGATCAAGCGTTAAAATAACAGCTTCCATTTCGTCACTTACTTTCATGAACTCTTGTGGAGAGCGTAAATGTTGTGACCATGACATTTCTGAAACGTGAATTAAACCTTCTACTCCTGGGATGATTTCTAAGAAAGCTCCGTAATCTGCAACAGTTACGATCTTACCTTTTACTTTAGAACCAATTTCAATTTTGGTATCTAATGATTCCCATGGATGAGGTGTTAATTGTTTTAAACCTAATGCGATACGTTTTTTCTCGTCATCAAAGTCTAATACTACTACATTGATTTTTTCATCCAATTTTAATACTTCTTCTGGATGCTCTATGCGGCCCCAAGAAATATCGGTAATATGTAATAAACCGTCT
>CAIMAP010000140.1 GCA_903838995.1 uncultured bacterium
AGCATTGGTATTGCATTGAAAGCTACTTTTGTTTTTTTTAAAAGTTAGGGTGTTAAACGCTGTTTTAATTGAATTAAACAACATTTTGGTTTTTTTGGTATGTATTAAAACAAACCAAACATCGGGTATTTCAAAATCTATGGAAATGGCTTGACCATGTAGCAAATAGCCTACATTTTCACCATTCAATTTAAATTTTGCAGTTCCCATTTATTATAATTTAAACTAAATATATTAAATTGTACGCAGCTAAGCTAGATTCCTTTTTTTAATTTATTCACAGCTGTTTAAATCATGAAAAAAATACTTTTACTCTTATGCCTATTACAAAGCATAAACATTGCCAATGCCCAAATTATTAATATCGATAGGGAGCTTAATTCCGATAGTATTGTTAAAAAATGGATCTTTCAAGCATCGGCTAGTTATAGTTCAGATAAGCAAAAAAGTAACATTAACGACTTGAATACTGCAATAGAAGCTACTCGTTTTTTGCCTAACAAATTTGCCATAATTGCCGCTGCACAAATTAATTCAACAATATCTGATCAATCTGCTATTCAAAATGAAGGTTTTTTGCATATAAGATACCGTGATGCGGATACCAGAAAATGGAGCCCAGAATATTTTATTCAATATCAATGGAATGGCGCTTGGGGTTTAGCGTCGAGGTCTTTATATGGTGCCAATCTAAGGTATAAAATATTTGATCAAGCGGGTTTTGACTTATTTACTGGTTTGGGTTTATTTCAACAATACGAAGTGTGGAATTGGAATGGTGTGCCAAACATAGACTTATATCCTAATCATCCAAATTTAACGACCGAAAATAAGTTTAGGGGAAATAATTATGTTAAAATAGCAAAGAAGCTAGCGAGTAATATAGATTTTACTGCCAGTACAATTCATCAATTTAATATATTTGAATTGAATAAAAACCCGCATTGGCGGTGGTATTTCTTAGCACAAGTAAATTACGATATCACTAAAAACTTTAAAATTTCTTTTAATTGGGATCATGTTTATGATTTTAAACCTATAATTCCAATAAATAATTATTATTACGGATATTCAACTACATTGAACTTGGTATTTTAAAAATTAATATGATATGCAAATGACTGCAACAGAAAAGGAGAATTTAATTGTATCAAATGGCTTAGTAAAGATTGTTGGAATTTTCGAATTCGATGCAAGCTATAAAAAACACATTAAGAAAATAAAATCTAATGGGTTTGTTCAAGAGCTCCCTAACGAGGTCGAAAAGAAGATATATAAAGATTATTTCTATCCTGAATTCAGAGATGTACTCTTTATTATGAAGGAAGAATCTAGTGCAATGGTTTTTTCAAAAAATATAAATGAAGAAATTCAAATTAGTAAAAGAAATAGTAAAGAGTCAATAATAATAGAACAGGTAGAACTTTTTATTTTCCCTAAAAATTTAAATTTATTTACTATTCATATTAAACCAATAAATAACAAGTTAGTCGATTATTCAAATCTGACAAATGTAGTTCGCGAGTTTTATTCTGAAGTTGATTTAGGAAATAAAACAATAAAATGGGTAAATTGGATTGAAGAGCATTGTTTGTCTGGTATTAAAATTGCAAGTGATCCTGAAAATCCAAAAGTTGAAGTAGATGAATATTCTGGGTCAAAATTTAAATTATTTACTTTAATAGATATAGAACAACCGCTTACTAAAACGCAAACAGAAGAATTATTATACGACATTGGTTGCGTTGCAAAAATTGGATCTGCAGGTTCTATCGAAGATTTTTCGCCAAGTGATGATTATTATAATAGTTTATTAGCGAATAAAATTGCTGTATTTAAAAATTATACCATATTACCATTATTTGATTCGTTTACTGTAATTGGCAAAGAATTTTTAAACGCTGATTTTAAATTAGTAACCTGGAATAAAAGTTATTTTAGAATCATCTTATTTAATTTATATATTAAGTACTCATTGTTTAAGTATAATGCAATAGTGAATGTTGATTCTACAAAGGTGAGGGATGATTTTGAGTATTTTTTAAATACCTATAATCTAAGCCATATTTCTTATAATTTTTTACCAAATTTAATTTACCAACAACACAGAACGAGTTTAGAGACAGATTTGGAATTAGATAAATTCCAAAAAAGAATCAACAGAATTAGTCAAAGCATTCAAGAAGAAGAACAGAAACGATCAAACCTGTTGTTATCTATTGTCAGTGTGTTAGCATCAATTAGTAGTATTCAGCCTATTTTTGAGGTTTTAGAAAAAGTTAGAATAGAATATAGTTTTAATACAACTTTATATTATACGCTCATTAGTTTATTGGGTTTATTTGCAGGATTAAGACTGCTTATATATTTATATCCTGATAAATATAAATTATTTAAAAGAAGATGGAGGAAAGAGTAGTGCTGAATCTAAGTCATCAAACAGCATTGCATGTTTTAAGGCATTTTGAAACAATTGATGAAACAGCAAATAACACGCTTAAAGAATTATTTACCGATACAGATATTAATTTGGCAATGCAAATGTCGGGGTCTAAGTTTCTGCAAACAATTTTTAGTAGTCCATTTGATTTGCCATTTATAATTTCAAAATCTAACTTAATAAAAACAATTAATCAAGAATATAACATTGCCTATATATATGAATATCCTGAAGAAATTGGACAAGATGCAATTGCAGAAATCTCATCAATGTCTAATTTGGATTTAAATCATGTTAAAGTTCAGAAAAGAGATATTCATGAGGTAAGGGTACTACATAGCGAATATATACCCCTCAGTAATAATTTTGTGGTGATTTTAGATTCAAAAAAAGAAAATGTAATTACTTTTTATCCTGGCAAATATGCACCAGCATTTAATGATAACATTAAAAGTTTGGAATTTTGGAATCAACATGTTATTTTAACGAAAAGTCATTTATAAAATTCTACTATGTACTACTACTTAAATTTAAAAATGAACAAAGGTGTAGGTTATATGCCTACCCAAGAAGATATTAAATCATTGCCAGCAGAGAAGCAAAATATTGATTATATAAAATCTTGTATGGTGTTTAATTTAAACAACGACAATGATATTCTTCCAATTGAAGACTTTAAAATTGTTGCTGATGGTTTAGATAACTTAAGCTTAAATGATGGTCAAATTTCTGGTAAACCAAATGTAATTGTTTGGTTAAAATTAGCAGAAGAAGTAGACGTAGAAGAAGCCGACAATTGGTCTGATGCGTTGATTTCTTCTTTTAAATTAGAAATTCCTGAAATAAACACAGAAGACCCTTATTACTTTGAAGGTCAAAATAAAAGCAGTGTGGTAAATAATTCAGAATGGTTAGCCGATGATTTTTTTGATAAATTACAGGAGCTGTTACAAGAATTAGCGGATAATGATAATTCTTTTTTAGCGAATGGAACAAAACTTGAAAAAGTTACACTACAAGAAGAAGATGGAATTAAAGTGTTTTTAAAGTTTGAGTTAAATGAGCAAAAATTTGAATGTGGCTTTACATTTGAGACACAAGAAGAATTAGCAGATTTTAATTATACCGACAAATACTTTAAAGACGATTTAGGCAGCGAATACATTGAAGAGCAGCCTTATTTCTGGTTAATTAATGAAGCATTTTTAGAAGACTAGATTAGCTAAACATAAGCCCCAATCCTGTCTTTTAGTTCCTTGATATATTTTGGAATAAAATCCTCAGGCCCAATTATTTTAATGTTTAAACCATAGCTGAATAGCTCGTTCATTAATTCGTAAGAATTGTATACTTTCATTTCGGCAATAACAGAATTTGCTTGTTTGTTGGTGTATTGTATATCTTGCACAAATGGGTTTTCGTAAAATCGATTAACATTTTTTTCCCCCTCAATAAGAATTTTCAATAGTATTGGATCCTTATCATTGATTTGAAAAATACCAATACTATATTTAAAGTATTCTTTTAAACTAAAGTTGGGTTGGTGTTGATATTCGCCATCAAGTAAGTTGATTTTAACCACCTTCGACAATTTATATATTTTTGGATTTTTTTTGTCTTCTATTGAATGGTCTCTTGCAATAAAGTACCAATTGTTGTTGTGTTTTTTGAAACCCAAGGGCGACAAAGTCTTTAGCTTAGTTTCTTCATTAAAATTTTGAT
>CAIMAP010000141.1 GCA_903838995.1 uncultured bacterium
CAATATCTTAATTATTGTAAAGAAGTTGCTTTTAAAAGTTAAACAGATTAAATTTTAAGGTTTAATTTCAAATTACAAACAACAGCCACACCCCTCCGTGGCTTTTTTTATGCACCAAAATGTCTTAATAACACGAATGTTCCACCCAATATCCCACATCAGCTATTTTAAAATGTCATTTAAATGCTTATTTTTGTTCTACGCACCTACATGTATATGTGGGTATATTATGTTACCAGATAAAATACAATGATTAGAGCTTGGTTAAGAAAGATTTTGTCGAGGTATACCGGAATTTATGCCTCACGCTATTTAGTATTGCTCATAGACTTTTTACTGATGTCTGTGGCTTTTTTTATTACCTGGTTTATTCGCTTTAATTTTCAACCTATTGAATTTGCCAATTTCCCAATTCTGAATAGCTATTTTTTGGTGGCCTTTTTGTACTTGGTTTATTTTTTGGTATTCCAAACTTATGTGGGCATTATTCGCTATACCGGTTATGTCGATACCATTAAAATTTTTCAGGCAACCATAGCGGCTTCGGCTACTATTTTTTTAGCCATCTATTTTTATAAATATTCTTTTCATCACGAAAACTATTTTATGCCTTTAGGCATTGTGGTGATTCATGCTTTATTTACGCTTTTCAATTTAATTTCAACAAGGGTATTATTTAAAGTAGTTTATATTTCTTTAATTGGTGAAACACGCAAAGGCAAAAAAAATATTTTAATTTATGGTGCTGGTCAATCGGGTGTATTAACCTTGAACACCCTTAAAAACGATCCTAAGTCGGGTGTAATAGTAGTGGGCTTTATAGACGACAACCAATCTAAAGCAGGCAAGAGTTTAATGGGAGTAAAAATTTATTCACCTGCTCAAGTCTTAGATTACATTATTGAAAAGCAACAGGTCGAAGAAATTATCATCGCGATTCAAAATATTTCACCCATTAAAAAATCGAATTTATTAACGCTGTTTTTAGAGCGCAACATTCAGGTAAAAAATGTACCGCCTATTGAGCAATGGATTAATGGGGAATTAAGTATCAAACAAATTAAATCGGTTCGTATTGAAGATTTACTTAATCGTGCGCCCATTAATTTAGATGCTGAAAATATTTTTCAAAATATCTCTAATAAAACTATTTTAATTACCGGTGCAGCCGGAAGTATTGGTTCTGAAATTGCGCGTCAAGTGGTGGGCTATAAACCCAAGCTGATTATTTTTGTAGATCAGGCAGAATCGCCGATGTACGAATTAGAATTAAATTTGCGTCGTAAAATTGAACGCCTACATGTATCAACTAAATTCTTAATTGCAGATGTATCGAACAAATGCGCTATGGATCGCATTTTCAAGGAATATAAAGTAGATAAAGTATTTCATGCAGCTGCTTACAAGCATGTGCCTTTGATGGAAGCCAACCCTTACGAAGCCATTCGCGTAAATGCTTTAGGTACCAAAAACATGGCCGATTTAGCCATCGAAAACGGAGTAGGCAAGTTTGTAATGATAAGTACCGATAAGGCCGTGAACCCAACCAATATTATGGGAGCCAGCAAACGCATCGCCGAAATGTATATTCAAAGTTTAACTACTTTAAAAAATCATCAAACTGCTTTTATTACTACACGCTTTGGAAATGTACTGGGTTCGAATGGTTCTGTTATTCCAATGTTCAAGAGACAAATAGAAAATGGCGGGCCAGTAACGGTTACGCATCCAGATATTACACGTTACTTTATGACCATACCCGAGGCTTGTCAATTGGTATTAGAGGCAGGCTGTATGGGTGCAGGAGGCGAGATATTTATTTTTGATATGGGCGAGTCGGTAAAAATTATTGATGTTGCGCGCAAAATGATTAAGCTCTCGGGTTTAGAATTAGGAAAAGATATACAAATTGAAATTTCGGGCTTAAGACCAGGCGAAAAATTATACGAAGAATTATTGAGCGACGCAGAAAACACCCTGCCAACGCATCATCCAAAAATAAAAATTGCCAAAATAGAAGCGCAAGACCACGCGCACATCCAATCGGAATATGACAAACTACTTGCCGCCTTCAACCAACCCAACCACTTGGTATTAGTAGCCCAAATCAAATCCCTAGTCAAAGAATACGTCAGCAACAACTCAGTTTACGAAGCACTGGATTAATGCCATGCGTAGGGAGGTTAAAAGATTATCATTATATTTATTGGGAATAATATTTTAAGTTATTTGTTATACGTTTGTATAATATTTTAAAAGAGCATAAGCGGTCTTGGGTTTGAGCGAAGCGAGAACACAGAAGCGCGTTGCCTTTTGAAATATTATAATGAAATATTATAGGATTAAATATTATAAAGAAATATTTCAAAAGAAATTATGAGAAATATCATCATTCTATTATTGCTAATAAATACAAGTGCTATGGCGCAACAAGCGCCTTTGTACCACGGAATTTCACCAAGCAACACCTGGTTCAACGACACTGCACAATCCCACACCGCAATGCAACCTTATTTCGAACAAGCAGCAGCAAGCACATCCAAAAACAAATGGCTGAAGCGCGCCTTATTCGATGATGCATTTTTAACATACAATTCGGAGCAAGCAAGCATCAATATTAATTACTTACCGACTTTTAGCATTGGAAAACAATGGGGCAGCAGCGCCACAAAAGACAACCGTAATTTGTGGAATAATACCAGGGGCTTTCAAGTAAACGGAAAAGTCAACGATAACTTTTCTTTTGATTTACAAATATTCGAAAACCAAACTTTGTTTCCATCGTATTTAGATTCGGCTATGACAACACGAGGTGTGGTATTTGGGCAGGTATGGGCTAAAGGCGGATCAAACTATTCAAAAAACTTCGACTACCAATATTCCGTAGCACACATCGCTTACCAAAGCGGAAATTTTTCTTTTGTACTCGGCAACGATAAATTATTTATAGGCGATGGTTACCGCTCGGTGATACTATCGGATGTAGCGGTTCCTTATCCTTATTTCAAAGCAACTTACGCTTCTAAAAAAATACAGTACTCAGCAATTTACATGCAGCACACCGATGCAAGCGCGCCGATACTGTCAGAAGTATTGGGCTTGCAAAAAAAGTGGTCGGTGATGCATTACTTAGATTGGAATATTTCTAAAAAATTCACGATTGGTTTATTTGATGCCGTAGTTTGGCAAGATGCCGACTCTAGCGGCAAGCGCGGCTTCGATGCCACTTATGCCAACCCGATTATATTTTTGCGCGCAGCAGAATATAATACGGCATCTTCAGACAATGCGCTGGTAGGCTTAACCCTTAAATATAAATTGAACAACAGCACCAAAATATATGGACAACTCATGCTCGATGAATTAAAAGTATCGGAGTATACGGCTAACAAAGGATGGTGGGCCAATAAATTTGCGATGCAATTGGGCGTAAAATCGGCGAAGGTTTTTGGATTCAACAACACCTTTGGTTTTACTGAAATCAATTTGGCTAAACCTTATATGTATACGCACCGTAATTCGCAACGCAGCTATTCGCATTTCAACGATGCCTTAGCACACCCACTGGG
>CAIMAP010000142.1 GCA_903838995.1 uncultured bacterium
GGAGGTGGCTGCTATTATTCCGCAAGGCAAAAGCCAATCGCGAGGCGAAGGCGTGCATGTGCAAACGCAATCCAATACCCGAACCATTAGCGGCGAAGAAGCCATTGGCTTTTTAGGCAAACCTTATTTTAAAAATTTACCCGATATTTTAGCAGCAGAACAACCCGATATTTTAGTGATTGGTTGGCCTTATGCCCTCGATTTAATTTTTAATTCGACCTTGCGCAACACCATCAAAAAATATAAGATCAAATTAATTTACAAAGGCATTCCATTTAATTTGCCAGCAAAAAATAAGATCAAATCTTTTTATTATAGCGAACAATTTACTGGTGGAGAAGCAGCGGCTTCGGGAAAAAATTTCTTGGGCTTTTTAAAGTTTTATTTGATTACGCAATTGCGCGGAATATATTTAAGAATGGTAGATGCGCATGTTTACTATATCGACGAAGCGATTGAAAACATTGCATCGTACGGCGTAGCCAAAGAAAAAATATTTATTACTTATAATTCGCCCGATACCGATACGCATTTAGCCATCGAAGCGCAATTACACGAACAAAAAGCAGATCATCCTAATTTATTACATGTGGGTCGATTGGTGAAATGGAAACGCGTAGATTTATTAATTGATGCCTATCGTAAGCTGAAAAATAAATACCCGCAGCTTACTTTAACCATTGTGGGTAATGGACCAGAAGAAGCTTATTTAAAAAATTATGCAGCTGCAGATAGCGATATTATTTTCTTAGGGGCCATTTACGATCCGATGGAATTAGGTCGTGTATTTAAATCGGCGTCTATTTATGTATTGGCTGGAATGGGCGGCCTGTCTATTAATGAAGCCATGTGCTATGGTTTACCGATTATTTGTTCGGTGGCAGATGGTACCGAAAAAGCGATTGTACGCGCCGATTTCAATGGCTATTATTTTGAAAGAGATCACTTAACAAGTTTATGCGATAATATTGATTTGCTCTTGCAAGACGAAGCGAAGTTGAAATTATTTGGCGAAAGATCTTTAAAAATTATCAAGGAAGAAATTAATATTCGAACAGTGAGTAAACGCTATGTGAAAGCTTTTGAATATGTAATGAAAAGTGCTGCGGGCGTTTAGAAGCTGCCGAGGTTGTTGCGGCAGATGCTTCGAAGCTGCGGCTGTTGCGGCGGCGAATTAACGCATGCGAACTAATTTCGCGGGACTTCCTACCACAATGCTATTCGGTTCTACATCTTTGGTAACCACACTGCCTGCACCAATTACAGCGCCTTTGCCAATGGTGACGCCGGGCATAATTTGCACTCCGCTGCCAATCCAAACATCATCTTCAATAACAATAAAATTTTTGGTAGTATCCCAAGCTTGATCAATCATGAATTCACCTGGCGCGATTAAATGATTTGCTGCGACAATACTAATGTGTTGTGCTAAAATACATTTTTCACCAATGCGAATTGTTCCGCCACCAGCACGAATATTATTCATCTCGCCGATAGAAGTTCCTTTGCCAATACTTAAATGCGAAACACCCCATTCGCCTTTTTCATCGTCGGCGCAAATTAAAATAGTATTGGCGCCAATAAAAACGCCTTCTGCTAAAGCAAACCTTTTGGCATCGGTATATAAAATTTGTGCATCAGGATGAATATGACATTGGTATTTGATTTCTAAGCTAGCTGTCCTCAACCACTTGCTTAATTTATTCAGTATAATAATGATCACCTTCAGGAAGATTCCGATGAAGCCTAATTTATTGGTTAGCAGGGCAAGTTTTCTCATTTGAAGTATTATAAGGCAAATTTAGAAGAATTTACAAATATTTATGTTTATCCTGATTATTCGGCTTATTTTAGCTTTTTAAGAACAAACATGAGACTTTTTCTAGAAATTAGTTTTCGCAACCTTTACTACTTCCTGACCCGCAAAGCGGTTCGTCAGTTTAACCGATTGGCTTTTCAATATGGCGATGCCCCAAGGTATTCTCCTAGAAAAATAAAAGTAAATGGTTGGGAATTACAAGTGCCCGATGCGCTTTCTTTCATTTATCAGTTTAGAGAAATTCTAGTCGAAGAATCTTATTTATTTAATTGTACTAAAACAAATCCGGTTATTATTGATTGCGGTTCGAATATTGGATTGAGCGGTATATATTTTGCGAACCGATTCAAGGATGCAGCAATTTATTGCATCGAAGCGGATCAAGCCATTGCGCAAACACTTGCTTGGAATTTAAAAAATAACGGCGCTTCGAAAGTAAATGTAATTGCCAAAGCAGTTTGGACACACAACGATGGCGTTCGATTTGCTTCCGAAGGATCTGATGGGGGTAGCATCGATAATAATAGCACGGCAGAAATCATTCCATCGATGAGTTTAAAAGAAATGTTGGGTAATTTTGAAAGTATTGATTTTTTAAAAATGGATATTGAAGGCGCCGAAAATACAGTGATTCCAGACTGTTCGGCCGAATTGCATAAAGTAAATCAATTATTTATTGAATACCATTCTACTGCAAAAGAAAACCAATCACTTGGAAATATCTTAAGCATTTTAAGTAATGCGGGTTTTCATTATTATATTAAAACAGAGAACAAAAGAAACCATCCTTTTGTAAACAGACACGAAAACAAAACATACGATTTACAACTCAATATTTTTGCATACAAAAAATAATGAAAGTAGTAATTGTGAATACCGCAGCCGATAAAGGTGGAGCAGCAGTAGCCGCAAATAGGCTCATGCAATCGCTTTGTGTAGCAGGTGTGAAATGTAATATGTTGGTGCGCGAAAGCAATGGAGCGCAAAAAAATGTGCAAGTTTTTTCTAGCAATTACTTTCTACTAAAATGGAACCAAGCTTTATTTTTCTTAGAATTATTGCTCTTGCGCATTTTTAAACGCAATGGAAAAGAATTTAGCTTAGCTGCATTTGGACCTCATTTAGCCGATCATCCTTTAGTGAAAAATGCCGATGTGATTAATTTGCATTGGGCGCAAAATGCCTATTTAAGCCTATCGGAGCTGCAAGCCATACAAAACCTTGGCAAACCCATTGCATGGACTTTACACGATATGTGGGCCATTACGGGTGGCTGCCATTATAACGAAGATTGCAGAAAATTTGAAAGCGAATGCAGCCATTGCCCATTGTTAAAAAATGATTCAATAAGTAATATCAGTTTACATCAATTTAAAGCAAAGCAAAAAATATACAGCGATCACATTCATTTTATTTGCCCGAGCAATTGGTTGGCAACTGAAACTAGCAAAAGTGCCTTGACCAAAAATAATCCAGTTACGGTTATTCCAAATACGCTCGACCTTTCTGAATTTAAACCTATTGACCGCGAGCAGGCAAAAAAATATTTTGGCATTCAAACAAATAAAAAAATTATATTATTTGTATCGATGAGTTTGAGCGATCAAAGAAAAGGTTTTGAGTGGTTTGAAAATGCAATATTAGGTTTAGAAAAATCGGATGCAGATTGGAAAAATAAATATGAAATTTTAGCCATTGGTAGAAAGGCAGCGCAACCAAAATTTGAAACTACCATACATTATACTGGCAGGTTAAACGGCTCAAAGGCAATGGCCAATGCATATGCAGCCGCAGATGTTTTTGTTACGCCATCGCAACAAGATAATTTACCCAATACGGTGGTAGAATCTTTAGCTTGTGGCACACCCGTGGTCGCTTTCCAAATTGGTGGCATGCCAGACCTCATTCAACATTTGCACAATGGCTATCTTGCAAAATTTCAAGACTTAACAGATTTGCAAAATGGCATAGTGCATTGTCTAACAAACAATCTTTCACACAACACCCGCGAAGGAATATTAACCTTAGTAGATTCAAAAAAAGTAGCAGCAAAATATATCGCTGTATTTGAAAACCTTTGCAAATAACTGTTGTTGATTTATTATGGACTTTAAATTAACCTCCGAGTATTTTCCAACTGGCGACCAACCAGAAGCCATCAAGCAATTAGTAGCTGGCGTAAATCAAGGAGAAGTTTATCAGAATTTATTAGGCGTAACCGGATCTGGTAAAACATTTACGATTGCCAATCTTATTCAACAAACACAAAAGCCCACGCTAATTTTAAGTCATAATAAAACCCTGGCAGCCCA
>CAIMAP010000143.1 GCA_903838995.1 uncultured bacterium
AGGGAAAAGGTAAAACAAGTTGCAGAGAAATCTAAAGTAGATGTATCGGCCACTTTGAAAGAAATCAATCATAAAATTGAAAAAACAAGAAAAGAAATTTTTGAAAACTTAAATGGTTGGCAAAAAGTTCAAATATCTAGACATCCAGAACGCCCGTATACATTGCAATACATCGAAACCATTTGCGATGATTTTATTGAAATGCATGGCGATAGAACGGTAAAAGATGATAAGGCAATTGTAGGTGGTTTTGGTACTTTGAATGGACAAACAGTGATGTTTATTGGTCATCAAAAAGGAGCGAATACTAAATTGCGTCAATACCGAAATTTCGGAATGGCCAATCCAGAAGGATACAGAAAAGCTTTGCGTTTAATGAAATTAGCAGAGAAGTTTAATAAGCCCATTGTTACTTTAATAGATACACCGGGTGCTTATCCAGGTTTAGAAGCAGAGGAACGCGGACAAGGCGAAGCCATAGCTAGAAACCTGTTAGAAATGTCTGTTTTAAAAGTGCCCGTATTGTGTTTTGTTGTTGGAGAAGGTGCTTCGGGTGGCGCTTTAGGCATTGGCATAGGCGATCGCGTTTATATGTTACAGTATACTTGGTATTCGGTCATTTCTCCAGAATCTTGTTCTTCTATTTTATGGAGAAGTTGGGATTATAAAGAGCGTGCGGCAGAAGCATTAAAGTTAACTGCAGAAGATATGTTCGAAAATAAATTAGTGGATGGTATTATTCCAGAACCAATTGGAGGAGCTCATCATAATCCTGCGCAAATGGCAGAAACCATTAAAAATAAAATTATAGAAGACTTGGCCATTTTAGGAAAAATGGATCCTCAAAAAAGAGTAGATCAGCGTATTGCTAAATTCTGTGCAATGGGCGTGGTGCAAGAGTAACAGCCGAAGGCGACGTGCCCTGGCAGCGCGAAGATGTGCGCACATTCGTACTATAAAAAAGCCCGCTGAATTTCAGCGGGCTTTTTTATTGAATCAAATATTTTACTTAGTGCCTTCGGCGTAAATAAAAGAGAAATCTTTTTGATAAGCTGCGGTAGCTTTCGAAATATCATCCGAAATTTTTGCTTGGTTATTATCTCTACAAATTCTAGCCAACTCATTTAATACAGCAATTCCTTGTTGTACTTCTTCGGTATACATACTCGATTTTTTACCATTAAATTGCTTGTAGTAATCTAGGTTTTGTGCAATTTCTCCTTGAATACTAGCGGCTAAAGTTTTCGCTTTTTCGATTTTTCCACAACGGAAATATTGGTCTACAAAACGGAAATCAAAGGTCTTGTATTGTAATGGAATTCCATGTTTCGGCAATACACTCATTAATAAATCTAGGGCTTTTGCACAAGAATCTTTTTTACCTTCGTTCAATAATACATCGCATAATTGGAAGAATTGAATTCTGAAACTATAAGTCATTCTCGCAGTTTCTGGATCGATAAATACATTTTCACCGCCCATATTACCCCACTTGAATTTATTTACCATATTGTCGTACATGATTTTGCTATTCACTTTTCCTGCAGTCCCGTATGGGTTTCTAGCAGATTTAATAGGAATCAATCGTAAAGCCAAACCTTCTAATTGCAAATAATCGTTTAAGCCATAATAATTATCTTGGCCCATGGTTGCTGCAAAATAAATAGGCCTAGACCAATTGTTATTGGCTAATAAGTCTAAAACCAATAAATCATTTTTCACTAAACCATCTTTGTTTAAATTGAAATCGATGTATTCGGCTATTTGATTTTGATCTGCCGCAGATACAACGCCAGATTTAATCACCGCGTTTTTATCTACTTTAATTCTTAGTAAGCGAGTAGGTAAAACATTGATAGATTTACCTGCACGAGTTTGCATTAAGGCTTGCTCGTTGGTACTCGTTACAAAATTAACCACCTCTCTTACATCCGCTGGACCATTGATTTTCATATCATAGTAAGGAATATAATCTCTAGTTCCTTGCGTGTATTTATCTGCACTTAAAGTAAACGGTACGCCTATGCCATCTAAAGTATTTTTCTTCATTTGATTGATATACCAATCCATACCTAGCAAGCTTAAGTTTACCACACGAATGTCGGTACGAATACCTTCTACTTCTTGCGCATACCATAATGGATAAGTTTCGTTATCGCCCATAGTAAATAAAATGGCATTCGGTGCGCAGCTATTTAAATAATCTGCCGCAAAATCTTTTACTACCGATCTATTCGAACGATCGTGATCATCCCATTCTGCATTAGCCATAATTACCGGCACTGCTAATAAACTTATGGTTGTTAAAGCAAAGGCAGCCACTGGGCCATTCCAATATTTACGAACCAATTCATATAAACCCATTACGCCTAAACCAATCCAAATGGCAAAAGCATAAAACGATCCAACATAAGCATAGTCACGCTCACGTGGTTGGTAAGGATATTGATTTAAGTATATAACAATGGCTAATCCTGTAAAGAAAAATAAAAGTCCAACAGGTGTTGCGCCTTTTTTATTTTTATTGAAATGAAATACCATTCCAATTATTCCTAAAATTAATGGTAAAAAGTAAAGTTCATTTCTTGAAGTATTTTCTGCCAAGTAGGTTGGCAAATTTGTTTGTGGGCCTAAGCGATATTCATCTAAAGCTTTGATACCACTAATCCAATTACCATCGGTCATGTTACCATGTCCTTGTATATCGTTTTGGCGACCAGTAAAGTTCCACATAAAATATCTCCAATACATGTGCCCCATTTGGTAGCTAATAAAGAAGCCCATGTTCTCAGAGAAACTTGGCTTTTTAGTAGTGGATTTTAATTTAGCCCAAGATTGATAAAACTGAATATGGTTTGCTTGGTTACTCCACATGCGCGGAAAAAATCCCGACTGTGCTTCTTCCCAAATTGG
>CAIMAP010000144.1 GCA_903838995.1 uncultured bacterium
CTCAAATATAATAATTTATAAATAATCTAAATTATATAATGACTAAATTTACAAAGTAAATCAAGCTAAAAATATACTATCATGAAAACCCAATCAGCGTATATTTACCTATTCTTCTGTAGCACACTCCTGATGTCTTGTGCTAAAAAACAAGAAAGTACCGAAGTAATCGAATCCGCTATCTCTGAATCGGTGTATGCTTCTGGAAGCATTAAAAGTGATCAGCAATATCAAGTATATGCAAAAGTGACTGGTACGCTATCGGAAATTTTAGTAGAAGCCGGACAAACAGTGAAAAAAAATCAAGTGATTTTAAAAATAAAAAGTGAAAATGCAACACTCAGCACAAACAATGCAAAATTACTATCCGAATTTAACGAATTAAAATCTAATCAAAATAAATTAAAAGATTTATTAGCAACTATAGAGAACGCTAAAAATAAATTACGCTTAGACTCTTTAGTTTACAGCAGACAACAAAATCTATGGTCGCAACAAGCCGGAAGTCAAATTGATTTAGAACAAAAAGAATTGAATTATAAAAATTCAAAAAATAATTACGAGTCTGCATTATTAAAATACCAAGATTTAAAAAAACAATTAAAATTAGCCGATCAACAAGCAAAAAACAACTTAGCCATTAGCGAAAGTTTACAAAATGATTTTGAAATTAGGAGTGAAATCAACGGTAAAGTGTTTAATATTCTAAAAGAAAAAGGTGAACTAATAAACCCACAAAGCCCTATAGCGGTTATAGGTGCTGCAGGAAAGTTTATTTTAGCACTACAGGTAGATGAATATGATATTAGCAATATTAGCATTGGACAACACCTTTTTTATAAACTAGATAGTTATAAAGGTAAAGTGTTCGAAGCCGTCATTAAAAAAATAAATCCAATCATGAACGAAAGATCAAAATCTTTTGATGTGGAAGCTGATTTAATTACCCAACCAACAAATTTATATCCAAATTTAACAACCGAAGCCAATATAGTTATTCAAAAAAAATCAAATGCCTTGTTGATACCCCGTAATTTTATGCTCAACGATAGCCAAGTGTTGCTTGCTAATAAAAATATCATAAGCATTCAAACTGGATTAAAAGATTACGATAAAGTAGAGGTGCTTTCTGGTTTAAAAAAAGGAGATGTTATTTTAAAACCATTAAAATAAATGTCAAATCTTTTAATAAAAATTGCTAAAGAACTATTGCTTGCAAGATGGAAGCAAACGCTAGTAGCTGCAATAGGCGTTACTTTCAGCATTTCCATGTTTGTAACCCTACTTAGCTTTATGAACGGCTTAAATGATTTGTTAGATGGTTTAATTTTAAATAGAACTGCACATGTTCGTATTTATAATGAAGTTAAACCGAGTAAAAAACAAGTAATTAATTTAAGTAATCAATATAAAGACAGCTACAATTTCATTAATTCTGTTAAATCGAGTAGCAGTCGTCAATCTATCTATAATACAGTAGCCATATTCGAAACTTTAAATAAAGACCCCCGCATTTTAGGTTACGCACCAAAAATAAACGCGCAAGTATTTTTTACTTATGGCACCTTGGCCATAACCGGAAGCATTAATGGTATTGAAGTAGCTGCAGAAAGCAAACTGTTTTCTTTTAAAGACTATGTGACTGCTGGCAAAGCAATAGATTTAAAAAATGTACCAAACAGTATTATTCTTGGTAAAGGACTCGCAGAAAAACTCATGGCGAACATTGGCGATGTTGTACAAATAAATACAACCGACGGAAACCTAATGCCTTTAAAGGTAGTAGGGGTTTTTCAATCGGGTCTCAAAGATTTAGATTTGGTACAAAGCTATACCTCGGTTGCTACTGCTCAAAAATTAATGGGTAAGTCGAATAATTACTTAACCGACATACAAGTAAAACTAAAAGATATTAATCAAGCACCAAAAATTGCCAAAGAATATGCATTACTCTTTGATTGCGATGCAGAAGATATTCAAACAGCTAACTCGCAATTTGAAACAGGCAGCACCGTTAGAACCATTATCTCTTATGCAGTTGGCGTAGTACTATTAATAGTTGCTGGGTTTGGTATATTTAATATTTTGAATATGTTGATTTACGAAAAAATGGATACGATAGCCATTTTAAAAGCAACAGGATTTTCTGGGATGGATGTGAAGAAAATATTTATTTATATTGCCTTAAGCATTGGTATTTTTGGGGGTTTATTTGGAATTATATTTGGATTTGGATTTTCTGTAATCATAGATAACATACCTTTCAATACCCCATCTTTACCAACTATTAAAACATTCCCTATCAATTATAAATCTACTTATTATATCATTGGAATTATTTTTTCAATGGTGACCACTTATATGGCCGGTTTTTTTCCTGCCAGAAAAGCAAGCAAAATAGACCCTGTCACGATCATTAGAGGTAAATAATATGTCAGAAATAATTTTATCAGCTAAAGATATTCAAAAAAGTTTTCATGACCCGGTAGATGTAAAAATTTTATCGGACATCACTTTTGAAATTAATAAAGGAGAATTTGTATCTGTGATTGGGAAGTCTGGCTGCGGAAAATCAACTTTGTTGTATATCCTATCTACTATGGATACGGAGTACCAAGGCGACTTATTTATCAACGGTCAATTAATGAGAAATAAAAAAGAAAGCGAATTAGCAATTGTAAGAAATGAATACATTGGATTTGTTTTTCAATTTCATTACTTATTAAATGAATTTAATGTATTAGAAAATGTGATGTTACCCGGCTTGAAATTAAATAAATATAGTAAAGAAGAAGTGGAACATCGTGCAATGGAAAAACTAAAAATGCTTGGCATAGCAAATGAAGCATTTAAAAAAGCGAGTCAATTATCCGGAGGTCAAAAACAAAGAGTTTCCATTGCCCGCTCCTTAATAAACGATCCGCTGATTATTATGGGCGATGAGCCTACCGGAAATCTTGATAATAAAAACAGTTTGATTGTATTCGATATTTTTAAAGAACTGGCAGAAGTATACCATCAAACATTATTGATTGTAACCCACGACCAAAGCTTTGCCGCAAATACCACCAGAATTATAGAAATGGCAGATGGGCGAATCATTCGCCAATAAGGCAAAACACCTACGAATTTATGGTGTTTATCTCAAAAATATTTTTCAGCGTAAAAAAGATAGTGTTTTAGATTAAATTATGAAATGTTTAATAATTCGAAAAAATCGCTTTGGATACAAATAACTTGTATTTGTATTTTTATCGTTGCACCATTCTTATTAATACCTCAACATCATTTGGCTGGGCCTTTCATTGCAGGAATAAATTTAATGCTTTTGAAAAATTTAGTTGCCAATACCTTATTAGTTTTATTTTTTTATTTCAGTTATTATATTTTAATTCCAGCATTTTACTCAAAAAAATACGCTCGATTTATTTTATACTTTTTGATCAGCGGATTCCTTACCCTTGCCCCTTCATTTTTGATTGAATCAAGTATTGGCAAGCCTCCCCCAAATATGCAGGGTAGCAATAATGAAACATTTAGCAACAACCACGATAGACTCCAATTTGAACCAGATGACGATGATTTCGGACCTGATGGCCATAGAAAAAATGGTGATAGACATTGGGAAGATGATATATTTTTGTTTATCTCCGTTTTTATTATCTCTATTGTCATAAATCTCCAGGCTAGGATTAAGCAAACCGAAAAAGAAAAGTTAGCCGCCGAACTTGCTTATTTAAAATCGCAAATTAATCCGCATTTTTTATTCAATACCTTGAATAATATTTATTCATTAGCCCTCAAAAAATCCGATGATACTGCCAATGCGATTGTAAAATTATCTGGCATGATGCGTTATAATATAACAGATGCACAATCCGAATTTATTGAAATTGAAAAAGAAATTGCTTATATCAGTAGTTATATTGAATTACAAAAAATAAGAATTGGAGAAACCGCAAAGGTTAATTTTACAATAGATGGATTGGAGCATAATCATCAAATTGCACCATTGCTATTAATTTTTTTTATAGAGAACGCATTTAAATATGGCGTGAATCCAGAGATTGAATCATTTATTCAAATTGCAATAGGCATTACAAATAATACCCTCGAACTGAAGGTATCTAATAAAATTGTGCCCGTTAGTATTGTAGAAAATTCAAATACTGGCACAGGGATTGCTAATGTGATAAGAAGATTGGATTTATTATATAGCGGTAAATACCAGCTTCAAATTTCGCATACTGAAACAGACTATACCGTAACGCTACTAATTACCATAAAATGATCAAAGCAATTGCCATAGATGATGAACCTTTAGCGCTAGAACTTATTAGTCGTTTTTGTAGCAGCCATGCAGATATTCAATTAGAGAAAACATTTACAAAACCAAGCGTTGCATTAGCTTACTTACAAAAATTTCCTGTCGATTTAGTTTTTTTAGACATACAAATGCCCTCTATTACGGGCTTAGCGCTAATTAAAAATTTACCAGAAAATGTAAGAGTCATTTTTACAACAGCTTACAGCGAGTTCGCCATAAATGCATATGAATTAAACGCTATCGATTATTTACTAAAACCATTTGAAGAAAGTAGATTTATAAAAGCGGTCGACAAAGCAGTTGAATATATTCGTTTAAAAAATCAAAACGAAAATCCGGCAGATAACTTTTTAATTATTCGGGCAGACTACAAGCTCATCAAAATTCCACTAGCAGACATCCTTTATATTGAGGGTCTTGGAGATTATTTAAAAGTATATTATGGCGATAATAAATTAGTTGTTGCTCGGATGACTATGAAAAATATTTTAGATAAACTACCTCCTAACGAATTCTTAAGGGTACATCGTTCTTTTATTGTTCCATTTAGTAAAATTGAAAATGTACGCAATAAAATAATTTACATTAAAGGTCAGGAGATTCCAATAGGCACAAGCTACGAAAACGATTTTTTTGAAAAATTTAAATCTTAATACTTTGCGACAATAGGCATTCTTCTGCCCATTCCAAATGCTTTAGGAGAAACCCTTAATATTGGTGGTGTTTGATAGCGTTTATATTCACTTCGATTAACCATCATCAGCACACGCGACACCAAGTTTTCATCAAAGCCCTTAGCTATTATTTCGGCTGCACCCAATTGTTTTTCTATATATAAAAATAACACTTGATCGAGTATATCATAATCTGGTAAAGAGTCTGAATCTTTTTGATTGTGCCTTAACTCTGCACTTGGCGCTTTATTGATGGTATTCCAAGGTATAATTTCAGCTTCTTTATTTATCCATTTAGCTAATTCAAATACTTGTGTTTTATACACATCACCTATAACAGAAATGCCGCCACTCATATCGCCATAAAGTGTTCCATAGCCCACAGCAGCTTCGCTTTTATTAGAGGTATTTAATAAAATATGTCCGAATTTATTAGATACCGCCATCAATAATAGACCGCGAACTCTTGCTTGTAAATTCTCTTCTGTTAAATCTGCAGGCATGCCTTTAAATAAATGAGCAAGTACGCTTTCTGCTTCTTTAACCGTTGATTCAATATTTATTTGGGTATGCTCAATTCCTAATTGCTGCACCAATGCCATGGCATCTGAGATTGAATGATCGGAAGAATAAGCCGATGGCAATAATACCGCCAATACATTTTGAGGGCCTAAGGCTTTTGCCGCTAAAGCGCAAACTACAGCAGAATCAATACCTCCAGACAAACCTAAAACTGCTTTTGAAAAATTAGACTTTTGAAAATAATCACGGATACCAAGTATAAGCGCTTGCTCCATTTTTTCTATGGCCGTATTTTTAGTGGAAATAATCACTTTATTTTCAGAAAGCAATTCATTCAAATTCTGCATTGTTAGAATTGTCTCTTGAAAATATTTCGCTTCGGCTAAAATTTCTCCGCTTGCATTTAAAACCAAAGAACCACCATCAAAAATAATTTCTGTTTGTGCACCCACATGATTTACATAAATTAAAGGGAGCTGGTATTTGATGCAGTTTGCTTGCAGCATTTTTTTGCGCTTATGCTCTTGTTCATAATCAAAAGGTGATGCGGCTATGTTAATGATCATTGTTGGTTTTTCTTGCATGAGCAAGTCCATAGGCGCATGATCGTATAATGGCGATTCGCTTACATTCCACAAATCTTCGCAAATTGTTAAAGCAATTTTTTGTCCGGCAATGCTAACACATTGCACACTTTTTGCAGGTTCAAAATATCGGTATTCGTCAAACACATCATAAGTAGGCAATAATGATTTATGAACGATTGATTGAATAGTTGCATCTGCTAAAACATATGCCGAATTAAATAATGGCTTACCAGCAGGATTTGGATTACGACTTGGCGCACCAATAATACAAGTAATGCCTTGACAACATTGTGTAATTTGATTGATGTAAAAATCTATTTGCTTAATAAAATAGTCGTAATTTAAAAAGTCGCGAGGTGGATAGCCACATATGGCAAGTTCTGGGAAAATAATCAAATCTGCTGCCTGTAATTTTGCCTGATGAATCTCCTGCTTAATTTTCTGGAAATTTTCTTCAAAATTGCCAACAGTAACATTAATTTGTGCGAGTATTATTTTCATTTTTTATTGAATAAATCTATCAATCATCTTGAAAAATGACTAAAGTTTTTAACTTTACTATTTCTATCAATTGATATCAATAATGCTAACACAAAGGAAACAAAATATTCTGATTTTATTGCTATGCTCGATGCTGATTTTAAGCAGTTCTTGCAAAGAAAATAAGCAGCGTAAGTCGTTGTCAAGCCAAGTAACGCCAAAGCCTATAGCAATAGACCGCTTTGAGCAAGCTGTTTTTGAAATTGATCAAAAAAACCTGAGTCAAGCTAAAAGTGCCATGGCAAAAAAATATGGCTCCTTTTATGATATCTATTTTGGCAGAATTATGAATTTTGGTGATCCTAAAAACCCAAATTTTGATTTCATCTTAAAAGATTTTATTAATCATCCGGATTTAAAAAATTTATACCAAGATGTAAAAAAAGCATATCCTGATACCCAAAAATTAAGCGAAGACTTGGCTCCTTTAATGGCAAACTATCATACACTTTACCCAAATGATAGTACCCTAAAAGTAGTCACTTTTATTTCGGGTTTCAATAATGCAATTGTTACAACTCCAAATTATATAGGCATTGGGCTCGATATGTTTATGGGAAAAAATTATCGATTTTATGCATCAGTAGATTTTCCGGCATATATTACCAAAAGACTAAGTAAAGAATATATTACGCCAGCAGTTGCTAAAGCATTATTAAATACTAAACTGCCTGAAGCGGATCAAACTAGCACCTTGCTTTCTGAAATGATTCAAGAAGGAAAAATATTATATGGTATAGATTTGTTATTGCCTGATGTCGAAGACTCTTTAAAAATAGGCTATACAGACGAAGAATTAACTTGGTGCAAGATGAACGAAGGCAATATTTATAAATTATTTATAGAAGATAATTTGCTCTTCTCTTCCGAACAAAAAAAATATAATAAATATTTAGAAGAGGCTCCATTTACTACTGGCTTAGCAAATAATTCGGCACCTAGAATTGGCATTTGGTGCGGTTGGCAAATTGTAAAAAATTATATGAACAATAATCCTTCCGTTAGCTTCGATGAATTATGGAAAGAAAAAGACGCACAGAAAATTTTAAAACAAGCAACATATAAACCAAAAAATATCTAATTACAGCTTATGAAAAATGCCTTACTCACTTTTTCTGCTATTATTTTATTGAATGGCTGCAAAATGAACGACTCAAAAATTACCTTAATGCCCTACCCTGAAACCAAAAAAGGAACTGTCAGCGATAATTACTTCGGTCAAAACATTGCAGACCCTTACCGTTGGCTCGAAAACGATACCACCAAAGAAACAGCCGATTGGGTTAGCGCACAAAATGCAGTGACACAAGATTACCTTTCTCAAATCTCCTTCAGAGGAAAAGTAAAAGAGCAATTAACCGAAATTTGGAATTACGCCAAAGAGTCGGCTCCATATAAAAAGGGCGATTACTATTTCTTTTCTAAAAATGATGGTTTACAAAACCAATCTGTGATCTATTTTAAAAAGGGAATAGACGGTGCAGAAAAAGTGTTCATAGACCCAAATAAACTCTCGAGCGACGGAACTGTTGCCTTGGTGGGTCTTAGTTTCTCTAACGACTTTAAATATGCTGCATATGCTATTGCAAGATCTGGTTCTGATTGGAATGAAATTTATGTGATTGATATTGCTAGTCAAGAATTAACGAAAGATAAAATTCAATGGGTAAAATTTTCGGGTGCAGCCTGGAAAGGGGATGGCTTCTACTATAGCCGTTATGATGAGCCCAAAGGCGTGAGCGAATTTTCAAATCAAAATCAATTTCAAAAAGTATATTATCATCAATTAGGTCAAGCGCAAGCAAACGATCAATTAATTTACGAAGACAAATCACATCCGCTGAGATACTTTGGTGCGAGTGTAACTGAAAACGAAAACTACTTAATTATTTCTGCTTCTGAGGGAACTTCGGGTAACGAAATTTTAGTACAAAATTTAAGAGCTAAAAACGACAAGTTACACACCTTATTAAAAGGATTTAAAAATAATTACGAAGTAATAGATAACATCGACGATGAATTATTGGTATTGATGGACCAAGACGCACCCAATTATAAAGTAGTAGCCATTAATCCCGAAGCCAGTGAAAAACAAAACTGGAAAACAATTATTCCAGAGCAAAAAGATTTATTGCAGGCGGTAAGTACTGCTGGCGGTAGGTTATACGCCACCTATTTAAAAAATGCAAGCAATCAATTATGTGAATATTCGGTAGATGGTAAAAAAATAAAAGACATTGAATTGCCAGGCATCGGTACCATTGCTTTAGCAGAAGCCAGTAACAATGAAACTAATTTCTACTTTAGTTTTAGCAACTTTACCACACCTGGTATTATTTATAATTTAAATACCCAGTCGGGAAAAATTGAATTATATAAAAAATCTGATTTTAAAATTAATACTGATAACTACGAAACAAATCAAGTTTGGTTTGATTCAAAAGACGGTACTAAAATTCCCATGTTTATTGTACACAAAAAAGGAATTAAATTAGATGGACAAAATCCATTATTACTTTATGGCTATGGTGGTTTTAATATTAGCTTAACGCCAAGCTTTAGCGTTTCTAATTTATACTTTTTGGAAAACGGTGGAATATACGCCCAGGTTAGCTTACGAGGCGGCGGAGAATTTGGAGAAGAATGGCACAAAGCAGGTATGTTAGACAAAAAACAAAATGTTTTTGACGACTTTATTGGCGCGGCAGAATATTTAATAAAAGAAAAATATACCAGCAGCGAAAAGTTAGCCATTAATGGAAGATCTAATGGTGGCTTATTAATTGGCGCGTGTATGACACAAAGACCAGACCTGTTTAAAGTTGCACTGCCTGGTGTAGGCGTTTTAGATATGTTGCGTTACCATAAATTTACTATTGGTTGGGGTTGGGCTGTAGAATATGGATCGAGTGAATCAAAATCTCAATTTGATTATTTAATTAAATACTCTCCATTGCATAATGTAAAACAAACTGCATATCCAGCCACATTAATTACCACAGCCGATCACGATGATCGTGTAGTGCCTGCACACTCTTTTAAATTTGCAGCAACCTTGCAAGAAAATCAACAAGGCGAAAACCCTATTTTAATTCGCATAGATTCAAAAGCTGGACATGGCGCTGGCAAACCAACAGCAAAGGTGATTGAAGAAGCGGCAGATGTTTGGTCATTTGTATTCCATCATTTAGGTATTCATCCCTAAAACCAAAACATTATTCAACAAAAAAGGCTATCAAAATTTGATAGCCTTTTTTCTTGATTCGAATAAAAATTACTGAGCAGCCAATGCATTTGCACCACTCACAATTTCTAATATTTCGTTTGTTATAGATGCTTGTCTTGCTTGGTTATAAGACAACCTTAATGCTTTCAATAAATCACCAGCGTTTTCTGTTGCTTTATCCATTGCGGTCATACGCGCACCATGTTCTGATGCATGTGAATCTAACAAGGCTTTATACAATTGAATTTTAACCGAACTTGGAATTAAACCTAATACGATTTCTTCTTGCGAAGGCTCTAATAAATAATCTGCGTTGTTTTGATTCGCACTTTGATTAACTGAAGGTACCACTGGTAATAATTGTTCGGTAGTTAAAATTTGCATACCTGCATTTTTAAATTGGTTATACACCACTTCTACCTTATCCCATTTACCAGCAACAAAACCGCTCATCACTTCTTCTGCAATTTTATTTGCTTCATCGAAATTTAAATGATTGAATACTTCGTTGTTATTTCCAATTACATTGAATTTGTTTCTGGTAAAATAATCTTGCGCTTTTTTACCAATAGCAATAATCTGTAAATTGCCATCGCGTTTTTGTGCATCGTATTTATCTGCAACCAATAAGTTAGCTGCCTTAATTACATTCGCATTGAAGGCACCAGCCAATCCACGGTTGGAAGTCACTACCACTAACAATACATTTTTTATTTCGCGTTGTTGAGTGTATGGACTTTCGTTCCCTTCTAAACTTGCCGTTAAATTTGCAAGAATATCTTTTAATTTATTTGCATAAGGTCGCATTTGAACGATGGCATCTGTTGCTCTTTTTAATTTTGCAGCAGAAACCATTTTCATCGCTTTGGTAATCTGTTGTGTAGAGTTTACCGAAGCTATTCTAATACGTACCTCTTTTAAATTTGCCATATGCTATTTGAACAAGCTTTATTTAAATTAGTATTTACTTGATAATTCTGATGCTACTTTCTCTAAAACAGAAGTAATTGAATCATCAATTTTTCCAGCTTTAATTGCATCTAATGTATCGCGGTGACGAATCTCTAATTGATTTAAAAATTCTGCCTCAAAAGCTCTCACTTTATCAACTGGAACATTTCTCATCAAACCTTTTGTACCACAATATATAATAGCTACTTGTTTCTCAACAGCTACTGGAGAATATTGTCCTTGTTTCAAGATCTCTACGTTTCTTGCACCTTTCTCTAAAATAAATTTAGTAACGGCATCTAAGTCCGAACCAAATTTAGAGAAAGCTTCCAATTCGCGGTATTGCGCTTGATCACCTTTTAAAGTTCCTGCTACTTTCTTCATCGATTTAATTTGCGCCGAACCTCCCACACGAGATACCGAAATACCTACGTTAATTGCTGGACGAATACCTGCGTTAAATAAATTCGACTCTAAGAAAATCTGACCATCTGTAATAGAAATTACGTTGGTTGGAATATAAGCAGATACGTCACCTGCTTGTGTTTCAATAATTGGCAATGCGGTTAATGAACCACCACCTTTTACTAAGTGACGAATTGATTCTGGTAAATCATTCATTGATTGTGCTACCGAATCGGTTGCGTTAATTTTAGCCGCACGCTCTAGTAAACGAGAGTGAAGATAAAATACGTCACCTGGATACGCCTCACGTCCTGGTGGACGACGCAATAACAATGACACCTCACGGTATGCTACCGCTTGTTTAGATAAATCATCATAAACAATTAATGCTGGACGACCTGTATCACGGAAAAATTCTCCGATAGCAGCACCTGCAAATGGTGCGAAGAATTGCATAGGTGCAGGATCTGCAGCAGATGCGGCAACAATAATGGTATAAGCCATTGCGCCTTTTTCTTCTAAAGTACGAACGATGTTTGCAACGGTAGAGTTTTTCTGACCAATAGCAACATATATACAGATAACGGCTTCGCCTCTATCGTAAAATTCTTTTTGATTAATGATGGTGTCAATCGCAACAGTTGTTTTACCTGTTTGACGGTCACCAATAATTAATTCACGTTGACCACGACCAATTGGAATCATGGCATCGATTGCTTTCAAACCAGTTTGTAATGGTTCGTTTACTGGCTGACGATAAATTACGCCTGGTGCTTTACGTTCAATTGGCATGTCATATACATCGCCAGCAATTGGACCTTTACCATCAATTGGTAAACCTAAAGTATTTACTACACGACCCAACATTCCATCACCTACTTTAATTGAGGCAATTTTAGTGGTTCTTTTAATCGTATCACCTTCTTTGATAGAATCAGAACTTCCCAACAATACCACACCCACATTGTCTTCTTCTAAGTTTAACACGATACCTTGCAAACCTTTATCGAATTCTACTAACTCTCCTGATTGAACTTTAGTTAATCCGTAAACACGCGCAATACCGTCACCCACTTGGAGTACTGTACCTACTTCTTCTAATTCCGCTGCTGATTTAAAGCCCGCCAATTGTTGTCTTAAAATTGCCGATACTTCATCTGGTCTTACATCTACCATATCTTGTTTTATTTATTTTTCGATTAAAAATTTTTTATAATTATTATGAATTAAATTCTTTTTTCAATAACACTAAGCTCTTCGCAATACTGGTATCAAATTGTTTATCGCCAACGGTTAATACAAAACCACCAATTAAATCTGCGTCTACTTTTTTAACTAATATCACTTGCTTGCCTGTTGCCGCAACAACTGCTTCAATCATTTTTGTTTCTGCATCTGCC
>CAIMAP010000145.1 GCA_903838995.1 uncultured bacterium
AATATCGATTTTCCTTGTAAACTCATGAAGTATTTTGATTGGTCGGCTGTCTTCAAAAACATTCGCAGCGCCAACAATGGCATTAAGTATAATGGAAATGGTTTTACAATTACTAAATCTAATAAACCGTCTTGTAATTCGGCTTGAGGTGCTATGTGGGCTTCGTTTCCGTATTGGCTAGAATTGGCCACACTTAAAATAAAAGCGTCTTCTTTTAATGTTTTGCCGTCAATAATAATTTCGTAATTTTTACTGCGGTAATTTTTTAATTCACTAAAAGTAGCTTTAACGTAACCTAGCAAACCTCTGTTTTTATCCTTTGCAAAAATATGACTAATGTGCGCATCAAATCCCATGCCCGACATATTGAAAAAATAATGTTCATTCAATTTTGCGGCATCAATCTTAGCTGTTTTATATTGATTAATTAATTTGACGGATTGAATGGTGTTCATTGGGATTTTTAAAGACCTTGCCAAACCATTACCAGAACCATAAGGTATAATGGCTAAGGTACATGCACTACCTATTAATGCCGATGCAATTTCGTTGATGGTGCCATCTCCTCCAACGGCAACAACTACTTCAGCGCCATTTTTAATAGCTGTTTTAGTTAATTCGTAGGCGTGTTTTTCACTTTCGGTTTGAATAAGATCATATTCAAATTTTGATGCGTTTAAATGGCTGGCAATTACTTTAGAGAAATGGTTTTTGTTTTTTCCTCCTGCAATTGGATTAATGATGAATACTATTTTTATCTTCAATTGTTTGGTACTTGTTTTCTATTAATGCGTCATTGAACTGTTGTATATATGCCGCTGTAAATTCTTTCATTTTATTTTCTTTCGCATCCGTGTTGTTGCGCAAATTATTTTTTAAATAGGGATCTATTTGATAATTATAAAATGCCAAAGTTTGATTTTCGGCAAACTGTATAACATGAGTAGAATCAATGGTTTGATAGATTCCATCTCTATAATTTATGGCATATGGATATTGTTTTTTTCGCAAAGCGCTTTCTCCAAAAGCTATAAATGGATGATCGAAATGTAGGTAATCTAATATTGTCGGCATGATGTCTATTTGCTGAGCAACTTGTGGCGATTTGCCAATTAAATTTTTACTCGAAGGGTCGAATAAAATAATGGGGATTTGATAATAGGCAACCTTCGTATCATAAGCAATGGCGTCGGCGTCTGGTGTATGGTCGGGTACAATTACAAATAAAGTGTTGGTATACCAGTTTTTGGTTTTTGCATATTCAAAAAATTTCTTCAAAGCTAAATCGGTATACCTAAAACTTTTTTGTTTAGGCGTAGCCATCTCTGCAAAATCATTTTTACGAGTTTCTGGTAAATCGTATGGTGGATGAGAGGACAAAGAAAATATTCCGGCCATAAATGGTTTCGGTAAAGAGCCCAGCTCATGCGATACGTATTCAAAATAAGGCTCGTCATAAATGCCCCAATGTCCATCATAATCAGCTATAGTAGGGTATTCGTTCATGCCAAAATAATTATCAAAGCCTGCTTTTTTAGCAAATGCATCAAAATTCATAGAGCCGTTAATGCCCCCATGGTAAAATGCAGTATAATAACCTTTCTCTTTTAATAAATTAGGTAAGCTGCTTAATTCATTGTTTTGATAAACCGTATTGATATACGATTCGTTTAACAAAGAGGGCAAAGAAGCAAAAATACTTGGCATGGCTTCGTTCGATTTTTTGCCGTTTGCAAATGCATGTTCCAATAAATAGCTTTCTGCAATTAGACTATCTAAAAACGGCGCACAAGTTTTATGATGACTCATTGTTCCAATGTATTCGTTAGAGAAACTTTCTAATATAATTACGACTACATTTTTTCTATCGAAAACAAATTTGCTAGTATAATCTCTTTGTGTATTAAAAATTTTATTTGCTTGTGTTTCCGAAAAATATTTTTTTCGGCTTAATGGTTTTTTGTTGATGCTTTGGAAAATGGTAAATGGCGTGTTTAATACCAAAGATCCGTTGTTAGGGTTTCCGTAGTAAGATGCGGCAATCATTTGCAGCGGCTTGGTTTGAAGGCCTCCGCGCATACCAATAATGGCAATACCCAAAAAAATAAAAGATGCAACTGTTTTTAAAACATAGAATTTCTTTTTTTCGTTTTGCGCATTTGCATTTATTTTATCGTATCCTTTTATTAAAAAATAAATTAAAGCCCCGGCGATTAAAATAAGATACCAATAATTAGTAATATAAGATGGTAGTAGCTTGATAATATTATTTTCGCCCGAGAACAATTCGAAAGTGGTTCGCTTTTTTTGAAATTCATAAAACTTTACATCGATAATATTGCCAAAAATGGCCAGCGCATTTATTACAATAAATGAAATTTTTGCAACTGAGAATGAGGGTCTTCTGTCTGGCTTAAAATCGGCATAAATAGCAAACAACATAAAGGGGATATTGCTGTATAGAATGGCCGACAAATCAAATCGAATGCCATGCAAAAATGCTATAAGTATTTGTTCGGTTCCAGTTTGACTAAAGCTGCTAAAATTAAAAACGAAGAATAACAGCCTACAAACACTATATAGCATGGTAACTAATAGTAATTGTTTGCATATCTGACGAATGGAATGAAAACGATAGGTCATTGAGCTATTATTAATAGGTTGCAATATTATCTCAATTTTCTTGAATATTGAATGAATATTAAAATTTATTCTATTTTTGTGCTACGAAAAGTGGAAAATTTGCCTTGATTGCAACCACGTAAAAAAATTGCTAAAAACAGATCTTTTTACCCATATCTTTCTTTTCGATATTTTTTTTAAAACTTATTTATAAAACTATGTCTTATTTATTTACATCAGAATCGGTTTCTGAAGGGCACCCAGACAAGGTTGCAGATCAAATTTCAGATGCACTCATCGACAATTTTTTAGCTTTCGATCCTACTTCTAAAGTAGCATGCGAAACTTTAGTAACTACTGGTCAAGTGGTATTAGCTGGCGAGGTTAAATCTAAAGCCTATTTAGATGTTCAATCCATCGCGCGAGAAGTGATCAAAAAAATTGGTTACACAAAATCGGAGTACATGTTCGAAAGTAACTCTTGTGGTATTTTATCTGCTATTCATGAGCAATCACAAGACATTAACCAAGGAGTTGAGCGCAAGAAGAAAGAAGATCAAGGCGCTGGTGATCAAGGAATGATGTTTGGTTATGCAACCAACGAAACCAATGATTACATGCCTTTGGCTTTAGATATTGCACATAAATTATTAATTGAATTGGCTGCCATTCGCAGAGAAAACAAAGAGATTAAATATTTAAGACCAGATGCTAAATCTCAAGTTACGCTAGAGTACGATGATAACAATAAGCCTGTTAGAATTGATGCCATTGTAATTTCAACTCAACACGATGATTTCGATGCAGATCAAAAAATGCTAGCGAAAATCAAAGCGGATTTAATCAAAGTATTAATTCCTCGTGTAATGAAAAAATATCCTAAGTATAAGGCATTATTCAACAATAAAATTCAATACCATATAAACCCAACGGGTAAGTTTGTTATTGGTGGACCACACGGTGATACCGGTTTAACTGGAAGAAAAATTATCGTAGACACTTATGGTGGTAAAGGTGCTCACGGTGGTGGTGCATTTTCTGGTAAAGATCCATCCAAAGTAGATAGATCGGCTGCTTACGCAACTAGACACATTGCAAAAAATGTAGTTGCAGCAGGTCTTTGCGACGAAATTTTAGTACAAGTTTCTTATGCAATTGGTGTGGCTAAACCAATGGGTATTTATGTAAATACTTATGGTACTGCAAAAGTGGCTTTAACAGATGGCGATATTGCCAAAAAAATCGAAAAGATTTTTGACATGCGCCCATATGCAATTGAACAACGTTTAAAATTGCGTAATCCTATGTATTCTGAAACTGCTGCATACGGACATATGGGTCGTAAGAACGAAATTGTAACTAAAACCTTTCAATCGCCAGATGGCAAAGTGAAAAAAATGAAAGTAGAATTATTCACTTGGGAGAAATTAGATTTCGTTGACAAAGTGAAAAAAGAATTCAAATTGAAATAATTTTCAGAAACATTATAAAAAGCCTCAATCAATATTGGGGCTTTTTATTTATATTTAAATATTAATTAAAAAAACATTTATGAAAAAGAAACATTTAGTGGTGTTATTTTACTTGTTCGGAAGCCTAAGCGCTTTTGCTCAAAATAAAATGGCGCCAGAAACATTATGGCAAATGGGAAGAGTTTCAGAGCCAATAAGCGCGCCAGATGGCAAGCTAGTATTGTATTCGGTAACACGCTTTAATATTCAAGCAAACAAAGGCAATGCAGATTTATTCGTGGTGCCTGTTGCCGGTGGAGAAGCAAAACAAATTACCAACTCTTTTTCTTCAGAAAGCAATGCCAGATGGAGACCCGATGGTAAAAAAATTGGTTACATAGGAATGGAAACTGGTACGCCGCAATTATGGGAAATAAATCCAGATGGAAGCGACAACAAACAAATTACCAGTTTCAAAAATGGCGTCTCGAATTTTAATTACTCGCCAAAAGGAAATATGATTTATTTTACGCAAGATATTAAAATTCAGGAAACGCTAGCAGATCGTTATCCAGATTTGCCAAAAGCAAATGCGCTAGAATATGATGGCTTAATGATGCGTCATTGGAATCAATGGGAAGATGTAAATTTTTCTCATATCATGGTAAGTACTTACAATGATGGAAAAGTTGCACCGCCTAGAGATATTATGCCTAACGAGCCCTATGATGCGCCCAACGGGCCTTTTGGAGGAGAAGAAGAAATTAATTGGAGCCCTGATGGAAAGTTGATTGCTTATTCTTGTAAAAAAGAAGAAGGCACGGCTTATGCTACGAGTACCAACACCGATATTTATATTTTTGATTTAGCAACTGGTAAAACAGAAAATATTTCTGTAGATAATAAAGGTTATGATACGCAACCTAGATTTTCGCCAGATGGAAAATCAATTGCTTGGTTAAGTATGGAGCGTGCTGGATTTGAAGCAGACAAAAATAAAATTGTTGTATTAGACTTCGCAACAAAAACATTAAAAGAAATCACCAAAGATTTGGATCAAAGTGCCGATGAAATGATTTGGTCGCCAGATTCAAAAACAATTTATTTTGCCAGTTGCACCAATGCGGTTCACCAATTATATGCATATACAATCAATGCTAAAGCAGCAAATTTGGTTAAAATTACCAATGGCTTAACCGATATGGGCGCTATCAGCCTTGCCTCAGACGCTAAAAGCACTTATCTGATTGCTACTAAAACCAGCCTATCTAGACCCGCAGAAATTGTAAAAGTAGATGTGCTAAAAGGTAAAATGGAAACGCTTACTACTACAAACGATGCGCTTTATGCAGGTTTAAAATTGGGTAAAGTAGAAAAAAGAATGATCAGCACTTCTGATAATAAAGAAATGTTAACATGGGTAATTTATCCACCCGATTTCGATCCAAAGAAAAAATATCCTACTCTTTTATATTGTCAAGGTGGACCACAAAGCACCATAAGCCAAAGTTTTTCTTTCCGTTGGAATTTTCAGTTAATGGCTGCCAATGGTTATATTATTGTAGCACCAAATCGCAGAGGCTTACCTTCATTTGGACAAGAATGGAACGATCAAATTTCTGGTGATTGGGGTGGACAAGCGATGAGAGATTATTTAGCTGCTATAGACGAAATAAGTAAAGAACCATTTGTAGACACAGCCCGCAGAGGTGCAGTAGGCGCTAGTTATGGCGGATATTCGGTTTACTATTTAGCTGGTCATCACAACGGTAGATTCAAAACATTTATCGCGCATTGTGGCGTGTTTAATTTAGAAAGTATGTATGGTGCAACCGAAGAAGTTTTCTTTAGTAACCACGACTTAGAAGGTCCTTATTGGAAATCGCCACAACCAAAATCATACGAACAATTTTCGCCACATAAATTTGTACAAAACTGGAATACACCAATTTTAGTAATCCATAACGAAAAAGATTTTAGGGTTCCGCTTGGTGAAGGTTTGCAAGCATTCAGTGCAGCGCAACTAAAAGGCATTAAAAGTAGATTCTTATACTTTGCAGACGAAGGCCATTGGGTCACTAAACCTCAAAACAGCCTTTTATGGCAACGGGAGTTTTTTAGGTGGTTAAAAGAAACTTTATAAGCTAATTACAATTAGATTAAAACAGCTGGCCCAAAAGGCCGGCTGTTTTTAGTTACAGCCTTTTGCAGCAAAATAAAATACCACTATCCAAGCGATTCCTTTTATTAAAAAGAACAGGAAACCTGCGATTCCAATTCGCTTGAGCCAGTTTGAATATTTTGTTTTCATAAAAAATATGCGCAAGATATTAATAATATTCAACAAAGAAATGGCCTAGTTGTTTTGCACTTACCTACTATTTAGTAATTTGCGTTATAATCTAAATAAATGGACACAAATAAAAATCCTTGGCAAATCTTAACCGAAAAAGAAGTTTATGATAATCCCTGGATCAATGTGAAAGAATTCGATATCATAAATCCCGGCGGAGGAAAAGGCATTTATGGGAAGGTGCATTTTAAAAACTTAGCCATTGGTATTATCGCGCTCAACGAACACAATCAAATTGCCTTGATAGGCCAATATCGCTTCCCAATTGAGCAATATAGCTGGGAGATACCCGAAGGTGGCGGCTTACACGGTATAGATCCTTTGCTATCTGCACAAAGAGAACTCCAAGAGGAAACTGGTTTGGTAGCAAATAATTGGACAAAAATATTAGAAATGCATTTATCTAATTCTGTCAGCGATGAATTAGCTATTGTCTATTTAGCCACCTCTTTGCAACAACAACAAGCAAGCCCCGAAGAAAGCGAATCGCTAGAATTTAAATGGGTAGCGTTTGAAGAGGCCTTTCAATGGGTAATGGAAAATAAAATTACCGATTCAATAAGTGTAGCAGCAATTTTAAAATTAAAAATATTACAAACAGTTAAAGTTTAAAATTATGAAATTTAAAATCCTAGGGTTTGTTTTTTTATTGGGCATTAGCTGCTTGCAAAGCCTTGCACAGCTTATGGATGGACAGCCTGCTGTATTCACACAAAAAGATAGTTTGCGAGGAACACTTAGTAACTTTAGAAGTTGTTATGATGTAACGTTTTACCATTTAGCGGTAAAAATAAATGTGGAGGCTAAAACAATTCAAGGATCAAATAGTATTTCATTTAAATGCTTAAGCAATTTTGAGGAGTTGCAAATTGATTTATTTGAAAACTTAAAAATTGACCAAATTCTTTTTCAAGGTAAAGCATTAACTTTTAAAAGAGTTTACAATGCTGTTTTTGTTAAATTTCCAAACACCTTACTAAAAGGACAAGAAGAAAAAATAACGGTGTTTTATAGTGGTACGCCAACCATCGCTAAAAAAGCACCTTGGGATGGAGGCTTTGTTTTTAGTAAAGATGAAAATGGTGAACCGTGGGTAGCGGTTGCCTGTCAAGGTTTTGGTGCAAGTTGTTGGTGGCCAAATAAAGATCACCAAAGCGATGAGCCAGACAGCATGCTCATTAGTATTACCTGTCCAGATCCTTTGCTAAATATTTCTAATGGGCGCTTAAGGTCTGTTATAAAACAAAACGACGGATATAGCCAATACAATTGGTTTGTAGCGAACCCTATTAATAATTACGATGTTACTTTTAACATAGGTAATTATATTCATTTTACAGACACTTATGCGAGTCCAATAAAAAATCAAAATTTGACTTTAGATTATTGGGTAATGAAAAGCAACGAAGCAAAAGCTAAAAAACAATTTGAACAAGTTAAACCAATGCTAGCCATTTTTGAAAATAGATTTGGTCCTTATGCGTTTTACGAAGACGGCTACAAGCTAGTAGAGTCTCCTTATTTAGGCATGGAACACCAAAGTTGCGTAGCTTATGGTAATGGCTTTAAAAACGGCTACAGGGGCTTTGATTTGTCGGGTTCTGGCGAGGGCAAAAAATTTGATTATATCATTATACACGAGAGTGCGCACGAATGGTGGGGTAACTCTTTAACCTCTTACGATATTGCCGACATGTGGATACACGAGGGCTTTGGACAATATGCCGAAGTGGTTTACTTAGCAGATAAATTTGGAAAAGAGTCGGCAGATAAATATTTGAATGGATTAAAAAGAGGCGTAGGAAATAAAGAAACCATTGTTGGTCCATATGGCGTTAACCAAGAAGGTGCAGGAGACATGTATGCTAAAGGTGCCTTGTTTTTAAATACAATTAGAAGTGTGATACATAACGATACCATTTGGTGGGACATTGTGAAAAGTTTACAACAAAAATATGCGCGTAAAAATATTTCTACACTAGATGTACTTGCATTAATGAATGAAAAATCGAAAATGGATTTGACAACTATTTTTCATCAATACTTAAATGTGGCTAGTTTAGCCAAATTAAATGTACAATTAAAAAGCAGCGAAAGTGGCTTAAAAATAAGCTATAGTTGGGATTGCGAGACCAAAGATTTTAACATGCCCATTACTATATTTATAAAAGGAGCGGCTGTTATAATTTATCCTAAAGCACAAGAGCAAAATTTATTTTACGCAAATACCAATAGCAAAGATTTGGTTTTTGACGAAACAGGATATTACTATCAATTGAATCTAAAATAAAAAATTACGCTTTTTTTAAATGCGCCAATACTAATTTAATTTCATCATAAGTAATGTCTTCATTTACTTTTGATTTGATATCATTTAATTTTTCAGCTTTTGATTTGTTAATCGCATCCATCACATAATCTAATCGGTGCTTTGAAATAACTTGTTCAATGGATAAATCGCCAATAGCAATTAATTTAGCAAGATGGGTGTTTACGGTGCCTAAAGTAATATTTCTAATTTCTGCTACCTCTTCGGGGCTTTTGCCTTCCTTAATTAAACGAAAAGTATGGGTCTGCGTTGGCTCTTTGTCTTTGTTTTTGGGCTTCTTAGCCAGCTTAGTTAGGCTATACCAATAAGTTGCTTGCTGAATAGACCAAGCTTCAGTATCAAAAGGTTTATTGGAAAGTAGGCTGTTGGTTAAAAAACTAAACTTGTTAATTTGTTGGTATTGATGAAATAAATCTAGTAAGGTTTCGGTTACAGAAATTTGTTTTTTTGCTTTTGCAAATTCAATTGCTTGTATATAATCGCAAGCTTTTTTAATATGCGTTTCGAAATATATTTGTGCGTCGTTTAATCTGCTCGCAATTTTTTCGAGTTCTTTTGCAGTAAACAAGGGTGAAATTTGTTTTTGAAAATTACCCGCCACCTGATGTAAATCATTTAAGGCATTAGAAAATTCAGTAATTTTTTCTTGATCATTAACACTTAAAGCAACAAAATCTTTTGCATGATTTTCTATCAACAGTCTCCAGTTGCCAATGTGTTTATTAAAGTCGAATGCCATACGGAGCAATTGTGCTAAATATTCCCAAGATGCCTGTACTATCTGGCTTTCAGAGATTCTATTTTCTGCTGTTTCTTGTTCAAAATGAAGTACCGCAGGCTCACTGGCAATTCCATTTGTAGAAATTGCTGAACTCAATACCAAACCGCTTAAACTTGTTAATCTAGAGAGTGCAACATAGGCTTGACCCGATGCAAAAACTTTTTTAATGTCAATGATTGCTTTTTCAAAAGTTAAACCCTGGCTTTTATGAATCGTAATGGCATAAGCTAATCGCAAGGGTAATTGCATATAGGTTCCAATTACTTCTTCATTCAGTTTTCCGCTACTTTCTTCTACTACGTATCGAATATTTTTCCATTCTTGAAAAGCTAATTTTATTTTTTCATTTGCAGCGCAAGTAATCCAAACTTCGTCGGCATGCAAAGCAGTTACCACGCCAATTTTGCCGTTAAAATATAAATTGTTTTGCGTGTCGTTTTTAATAAACATGACTTGTGCGCCTATTTTTAAAGTCAAATTGGCTTCGCAAGGATAAATAGATTCCGGAAATTCGCCCGTAATTTTTGCATTATAACTAACTGGTTTACTGTTAATTAAAGCTAGTTCTTGGTTGTTTTTTTCTTCTACTGTTTTGTTATGTGTGCTCAGGGTAATATAACCTTCGCTTGCGCTCGGATTAAAATCTTTGATCACTCTTTGATTCAATATTGCTACATCATTTGTTGTTAATTGATTGCTGCGCAAATTGGCTAATATGTCGGTAAAAATTGGATCGCTTTGGCGGTGTATTTTTTTTAATTCAACATATACCGGTGGATTATTTCTTAATGCCTTAGCATCGAAAAAATACATGCTGGGATAATAGTCTTTTAAAACTTGCCAATCGCTTTCTTGATAAATAGGAGGCAACTGCATTAAATCGCCAACAAATAATACTTGTACACCACCAAATGTCGCCGAATTTTTTCTAACACTTCTTAAAATAAAATCAATAGCATCTAAGGTATCTGCACGCAACATGCTGACTTCATCTATAATTAACAATTCAACTTCTGTTAAGGCTTTTCTTTTAATGGCATTCATTCGAAAATTACCAAGCAAGGTGCTTTCCGATTCGAATCTAAAAAACGGATGTTTGGAATAGGCTATTCCTGCTGGAACATAGGCTCCAATGGGTATTTGAAATTGTGAATGAATAGTTACCCCGCCTACATTTAATGCGGCAATTCCAGTTGGGGCCACAACAATGGTATTCTTAGCAGTGCTTTGAATTAATTTTTTTAAAAAAGTAGTTTTACCAGTACCGGCTTTGCCTGTTAAAAAAACAGGTAAGCTAGTTTGGTGAATTAACTTTTCTACTAAAACTATTTCTGAAGAAGATTCCAATTTTTAAAACAATAATTAAGATTGAATGTCGATAAATATAAGCAATAAAAAAGGCTCGTTAAACGAGCCTTTTTTTAATTATCTGAAGCGATTCCCGCTACAAAAAAATCTCGATTCAGTCGGGCTATATTGCTGAGTGAAATTCCTTTCGGACACTCGGCCTCGCATGCGCCCGTATTGGTACAATTTCCAAATCCTTCTTCGTCCATTTTGGCAACCATGTTATGTACACGCAGGTAACGCTCTGGTTGACCTTGCGGTAACAATGCCAGTTGCGAAACTTTTGCTGATACAAATAACATTGCCGATGCGTTTTTACATGCTGCAACACAAGCGCCACAACCAATACATGCTGCTGCTGCAAAAGAAAGATCTGCATCTTCTTTTCCAATTGGAAGCGAATTGGCATCTTGCGCATTTCCTGTATTAACAGAAACATAACCACCCGAAGCAATTATTCTATCAAAAGCAGAACGATCTACCACTAAATCTTTTACGATTGGGAATGATGCTGCTCTCCAAGGTTCAATGGTAATGGTTTGGCCATCTTCGAAAGAGCGCATGTGTAATTGACAGGTAGTAATTCTATCTTTAGGACCATGTGGTCTGCCATTGATATATAAACTACACATGCCACAAATGCCCTCGCGACAATCATGATCAAATGCAATTGGCTCATCTCCTTTTACAATCAATTGTTCATTTAAAACATCAATCATTTCTAAGAAAGACATGTCTGGTGAAATATCTTTAACTTGATAGTTAACTAATTTGCCTTCGGCGTTTTTATTTTTTTGACGCCACACTTTTAGTGTAAGGTTCATATTTCCGCTCATAATTTTTTATGCTTATTTATAACTTCTCTGTGCAATTTTAATGTTTTCGTATTTCAACTCTTCTTTATGTAATTCGAATTGATTTTGTGCTTTGAATTCCCAAGCAGCAACATAAGCATACTTTTCGTCGTCTCTTAAAGCTTCTCCCTCTTCGGTTTGAAACTCTTCACGGAAATGCCCTCCGCAAGATTCGTTTCTATCTAAAGCATCTATACACATCAACTCGCCCAATTCTAAAAAGTCTATCACGCGTCCTGCTTTTTCCAATTCTGGATTAAATTCATCTGCCGAACCTGGCACTATTACATCAGACCAAAATTCTTTTTGTAATGCACGAATATCATCGATTGATTTTTTTAATCCCGCTTCGGTTCTTGCCATTCCACATTCATCCCACATAATCTTTCCTAATTTCTTGTGAAAATAGTCTACCGACTTGGTGCCTTTGATGGCCAAAAATTTATTTAATTTTTCTTGTACCGCTTTTTCTGCTTCTGAAAATGCTTCGTGATTTGTATCAATAGATTTGGTGCTGATTTCTTTCGATAAATAAGAACCAATGGTATATGGAATTACAAAGTAGCCATCGGCTAAACCCTGCATTAAAGCAGATGCTCCCAAACGATTAGCGCCATGATCTGAGAAGTTTGCTTCACCTAATGCATATAAACCCGGAACGGTTGTCATTAAATTATAATCAACCCATAAACCACCCATGGTATAGTGTACTGCTGGGTAAATGCGCATCGGTGTTTCGTATGGATTTTCGCCAGTAATTTGTTGATACATATCAAATAGGTTGCCGTATTTTTCTTTCACTACGCCTTTACCTAATTCGCGAATGGTATGTGCATCTGGATTATCTAAACCTTTTTTGCTGGCTTCAATGTGACCATAACGATCCATGTTAAAAGCAAAATCTAAATACACCGCCATTTTAGAATTTCCTACTCCAAAGCCAGCATCGCAGCGCTCTTTAGCGGCTCTAGATGCCACATCTCTAGGCACTAAATTTCCAAATGCAGGATATCTTCTCTCTAAGTAATAATCTCTTTCTTCTTCAGGAATATCAATTGGTTTTCTATTGTCTCCTGCTTTTAAAGGAACCCAAATTCTACCATCGTTTCTTAAAGATTCCGACATCAATGTTAATTTAGATTGATGGTCGCCCGAAACAGGAATACAAGTTGGATGAATTTGCGTAAAGCAAGGATTTGCAAAATGTGCTCCTTTTTTATGTGCCTTCCAAGCCGCAGTCACGTTAGATCCCATGGCATTAGTCGATAAATAAAATACGTTTCCATAACCACCAGTACATAATAATACCGCGTGGCCAAAATGTCTTTCTAGTTTTCCTGTAGTTAAATCGCGTGCAATAATACCGCGACATTTTCCATCAATGGTTACTGTTTCTAACATTTCGTGGCGTGCATACATTTTTACTGCACCCATTCCAATTTGTCTTTCTAAAGCAGAATACGCACCCAATAATAATTGCTGTCCTGTTTGACCCGCTGCATAAAAAGTTCTTTGCACTTGCGTGCCCCCAAACGATCTGTTAGAAAGCATTCCGCCGTATTCTCTTGCAAAAGGAACACCTTGCGCAACGCATTGGTCAATGATGCCCGAACTCACTTCTGCTAAACGATAAACGTTTGCTTCTCTTGCACGGTAATCACCTCCTTTAATGGTATCGTAAAATAATCTGTATACAGAGTCACCATCATTTTGGTAATTTTTTGCAGCGTTAATTCCACCTTGTGCGGCAATGGAGTGCGCACGACGAGGAGAATCTTGGAAACAAAAAACTTTTACTTTATACCCTAATTCTGCCAGCGAAGCTGCAGCCGAAGCACCTGCTAGGCCAGAGCCTACCACAATAACTTCTAAATTTCTTTTGTTCGCCGGATTCACTAATGGAACCGAAGAACGAAACTTGGTCCATTTTTGTTCTAATGTTCCTTCCGGAATTTTTGCATCAAGTATTGACATATATAAACAATCTTAATTTTTAACTTATTTAATTAATCCCATGTAAATTGCAATTGGCATTGCAGCAAATAAAACGGGTAATACAATGGAAATAATAACACCTATTTTTTCGATCATTGAATTGTATTTAACATGGTTCCAACCTAATGTTTGAAATGCAGATTTGAATCCATGCAACAAGTGATAGCCTAAAGAAACCATGGCTAAACAATACAAGATAACTACCCACAATTGCGAGAAGACTTCTTTCATTTCATTGAATAATGTTTCTTTGCCACTGGTAATTTCGTCTGTGAATCTACTTACTACCCAAAAATGGCGTAAATGTATAATCAAAAAGATTAATAAAATGGTGCCTAATAAACCCATAGAACGGCTGTACCATTTGCTATTTGCAGAAGGATTACTTGCTGCGTAAGCTACGGGTCTTGCTTTTTTATTTTCACGAGTTAAAACGGCTGCTTGAATAATGTGCCAAAGCAAACCGCCAAACAACACTATTTCCATTGCTCTAATTACCCAATTCTTGGCCATAAATTCTGCGCCAAGGTTAAAGGTTTCTCCGCCATCATTTATAAAGATGAGCGAATTCAAAAAACAATGAACCATTAAAAAACTAATTAGGAATAATCCGGTAATTCCCATTACCAATTTTTTTCCTAGGGAAGACTTAAACATAGATGAAGAATTACTCATAATCGAATGCGTGATTTAGTGTTGCAAATGTATTTAATAAGGTTGGGTCATTTGAATGATAAAAATATTTAGATTGATTCTAATTAGCGCATAAACACCTCGAAGATTGGAACAAGTAGCTTGTGATTTTGTTTTAAATTGCTATCAATCAGTTAGCTAAGCTTTCTTAATTGATTTTACCTCTGCCAGCGGCAAAATCCCTGATTTCATAATAAATTGGACTGAATTTTTTTGCGGTGTCTTTGGCTTCTATAAATGATATGGAATGGATGTCTCCGGCCTTTTGAAATGCAATTTGTAAAGTCATGTTTCCGTTTTCGTGATGTGTCAATTGATTAATGCCGGTTTGTTCGATTTTATCGAATAACATTTGTACAGAATCTAAAGTAGTTTGTCTAAAAAATTGTTGCTGTGCAGGCTTACCTTTGAATTGATAAATTAAATAAATTTCTCCATTTCTATCTATCGAGTAACCGCTTACATTACCTGTAAAACCGCCAGCTCTAGACACCCTTAACACATCAAAAGAATAATTTTTAATGGGTGTTTTATGAATGGCACAAGCACTAAAAAAAAGAATTAAAAAAACCAGTAGCTGTTTCATTTTTTAAAGATAAACATTGTTTAGTATTTAATCTATTCCATTTTAATTGGCCGCAAGCGCAAGCTTAGCAAGGCTTTCGCCGGTTTTACTTCCCATTGCAATACCCATGCCATTACACCTCACCGCAACATAAACGCCTTCGGCAAATTTTTCAATAATGGGTTGCAGTTGGTCGCCAAATGCCATAATACCCGACCAAGCGTAATCAATTTCAATGGGTTGATCGGGGCAAATTTTATCGAAAAGCAAGGTTTTTAAACTTGTTAAAATATTTTCGGTGTTGCGCATTTCGGTGCTTTGTTCTTGTTCGAAAAACAAATTGCGTCCGCCGCCAATTAAAATTCTATTGTCAATATTTCTAAAATAAAAATAACCCTTTTGATAATGAAATGTACTATTAAATTGTATATTTTGAATGGGTTTGGTAATGAGTACTTGCCCTCTACCCGGCACTATGCTTAGGTTTGGGATGAGTTGTTTTGCAAAAGCATTGGTTGCAATTAATATTTTTTTCGCGTTTATTTCGAAGTTTTTTCCGCTAATTTTAACTTGGTTATTTTGCGTTTGATAATCCAATACTTCGGCGCCAAAAAATATTTCTACTCCCAAATTTCTCGCTTTTGCAATTAAAGCTTGCATCATTTTTCCAGCATCTATTTTTCCTTCGTAGGCATTAAAAATTAAATGGGCAATACCCTTAAATCCAAATTCTTTAATGCGCTGGTCGGCTATGGAAAAAATAGGAGCGGTTGCGCCAATGTGTTCTTTTAATAAATCGTTGTAATAATTTAATTTGTCAATGCAAGCTTGATAAAGTTCGGATTCTTCTGGTGTGAATAGTTCATAACCACCACAAGGCTCAAAAGCAATTTGTTCGGCACCCAATGTGCTGATCAATAAATTTAACCCTTGCCATCTTTGTTGAATAACTGACAAAAATTCGCTTTTACTGCAGGCTTGCTCTTGTTCTATTAATTCGGAAATACTGCCAAAACAAGCAAATCCGGCGTTCTTGGTACTGGCGCCCGATGGCAAGAAAGATCGCTCTAACAATACGACTCTGGTAGAGGGTTGCGCTTTTTTAAGCGTTATAGCAGCAAATAAGCCAACTATTCCCGCACCTACAATTACATAGTCTGCATCGGCCAAAAAGCTAGATTTTTCCCAATATGACAGATTCATAAGCCTTAAAATGTTAAATTTGTGCTAAGTTAATAACCTTTTGTCATACTAATCAAAATGGCATTGCGTTTGTTTATTGAATATTAAAAAACACAAAATGGGACTACTTTATTTTTTAATGATTGCACTATTAATCATGAGCTTAATTGTAAGCTGGAGATTTAAATCGAAATTTAAGCAATACTCAGAAGTAATGCTTTCGAATGGTTTAGCAGGAAAAGAAATCGCAGAAAAAATGTTGGCCGATCACGGAATTACAGATGTAAAAGTAATTTCGGTAGAAGGACAATTAACCGATCATTATAATCCACAAGACAAAACAGTTAATTTGAGCCCAGATGTTTACCACGGTCGCTCTGTGGCTGCTGCTGCTGTGGCTGCTCACGAGTGTGGTCATGCGGTGCAACATGCAACGGCCTATAGCTGGTTGCAATTTCGTTCGGCAATGGTACCAGCATTAACCGTTACTTCTAAATATTTAACCTGGGTGTTAATTGGAGGCGTGTTAATGTTAAATACATTTCCAGCATTATTAGGCATCGGAGTATTAATGTTTGCTTTAACTACTATTTTTAGTTTTGTAACCTTACCTGTAGAATTTGATGCAAGTGATAGAGCAATTGCATGGTTAACCAATAAAGGAATTACCATTCCGCAAGAAACCGAAACAGCTAAAAGTGCTTTAAAATGGGCTGCTAGCACCTATGTGGTTGCCGCGCTTTCGTCTTTGGCTACCTTATTGTATTATGCAAGCATGTTGCTTGGCAGACGCGATTAAATTTATTCAAAATATAAAAAAAGGAGCTTAAAAAATTAAGCTCCTTTTTTATTTAATTCATTTTAAATGGACAGAGTAAATCAAATTCTGGAATAGTTACATTAAATCGTTCTTGGTCTACCATTCTTAAAAAAGTATAGGTCCCCCACATTTTTCCTATTTCAGTTTTCAAATTACAACCAGATATATAATGATAAGATTGCCCTGGTTCTAAAACTGGTTGAACACCTATAACACCATCTCCTTCTACTTCTCGGCGAGTGCCATTAGAATCAAAAATGTGCCAATGTCTGCTCAATAATTGAACAGTATAGGGCGTTAAATTTTCGATGGTAATTTTATAAGAAAACAAAAAAATACCATTTGCTGGATTAGATTGCTCTGCTTGATAGGCAGTTTGTACGCTTACTTTTACGCCTTCAGTAATTTTTGTTTGCATTAAAATTGATTGCTGATTTTGTAAATATAAAATTTTGTTTTGTATACAAAAATAATTTTAGGTTAAACGCCTTGTAATAAATTTGCTTCTAAAATTTCTTCTAAAATTTCTTCGAGTTCGCTTAGCATTGGACTGTTAACCAGCCTGCTTCGAAATTCGCGACTGTTGTCTAAGCCTCTGAAATAATTAGTATAGTGCCTACGCATTTCGAATATGCCCGTTTTCTCTCCCTTCCATTCTATAGACTTGAGCAAATGCGTGCGGCAGGTAGCCACGCGTTCTGCTAATGTTGGTGGAGCTAAAAATTCGCCTGTTTTATAATAATGTTTGATTTCTCTAAATATCCAAGGGTTACCAATGGCAGCACGGCCAATCATTACACCATCTACTTCATATTCTTTCATCCAAAGCATTGCTTTTTCTGGCGAATCAATATCTCCGTTTCCAAAAATCGGAATCCGCATGCGTGGATTTTTCTTTACTTCTCGAATCAGTGTCCAGTCGGCTTGGCCTTTATACATTTGTGAACGCGTTCGGCCATGTATGGTTAAAGCCTGAATGCCCACATCTTGCAAGCGCTCGGCCACTTCAACTACATTTTTTGTGTCGTCGTCCCAGCCCAATCTGGTTTTTACCGTTACGGGCAAATGCGTGGCTTTTACAACTGCCTCGGTCATGCGAACCATTTTGTCGATGTCTTGCAATAAGCTTGCCCCTGCGCCTCTACAAGCTACATTCTTAACTGGGCAACCATAATTAATATCAATTAAATTTGGATGGGCTTGCGTCGCTATTTCGGTAGCCTCGCGCATACTTTCAATATTACTCCCAAAAATTTGAATGCCAATTGGTCGCTCATATTCAAATATATCGAGCTTTTGAACGCTTTTAGCAGCATCTCTGATTAATCCTTCCGACGAAATAAATTCGGTATACATCAAATCCACTCCGTTTTGTTTACAAACAAAACGAAAAGGCGGATCGCTCACGTCTTCCATCGGCGCAAGCAATAAAGGCAATTCACCCAATTCGATATTTCCTATCTTTACCATCTATTTACAAAAGTACAAATTAAACAAAAGCGATTTGATAATGCGCCAAGAAAAATCTGTTAGTTACCGATTTGCCATGCTTTTAGTCTTGATGATTGCTGGTGCAATGTTGGGATATATCATTGCCCTTGCCAGTATTCCGCTTGTATTTCAAATTCCATTTTCGGCATTAATGCAAGTATTGAATATGGACAGCGGGCTCGATATTACTCCCGCGGTTTTAAAATATGTACAATTAATTCTTGCTACTTTTATTTTTATTGTACCTGCAAATGCTTATTCCCGTTTGTTTTCAGACAATACCCTTGTTTTTTTTGAATTTAAAAAACCGAGTGTTGTGTATTTGTTTTTTGCTGCATTATTGTGGCTTTTTACATTACCCATCATTTCTTTTTTAGCCGATATCAATAACAAAATAACCCTTCCAGTTTCTTTTGCTAGCCTAGAAAATAGTTTTCGCCTTGCCGAAGCACGGGCAGAAAATGCCAGCCGGTTTTTATTAAATATTAGCAGCCTATCGGGCCTAATGGTTAATTTATTAGTGATTGCCGTTGTTGCGGCGATTGCCGAAGAGTTAATTTTCAGGGGGATTATTCAAAAACTATTATTCGAACAAAGCAAAAATATTCATTTGGCGATTTGGTTAAGCGCATTGGTATTCAGTCTATTTCACTTACAATTTTTTTCCTTAATTCCTAGAATAGTACTCGGCGCTGCTTTGGGTTATTCTTATTATTGGAGCAGGTCTATTTGGGTGCCTATTTTCTTTCATTTTATTAATAATGCCAGTATTGTGCTTGCAAGTTATTTATACCAACAAAAGATGATTACAACCGATCCTAACGAAATAACTTTTTTTCCAAATTCGGTTTTATTTGTAGCATTTATTTGTAGCATTGCAATTGTATATTTTTGGAATAAACGAGCAAAATAATATGGAAACAGAATGGGTAAAGGTTTACGAATCGACTAACTCTTTTGCGGCAGAATTAGTACAAACGGTTTTAAATGACCATGCCTTTAATCCCGTTTTAATAAATAAAAAAGATTCTTCTTATTTAAATTTTGGCAGCAACGAAATTTTTGTGCATCAAGATTTTTACAACGAATCTATTCGACTTATCAATGAAAATCAATTATGAATAACTTTGTAACACGCGTAATAACTGCAACAATATTTGGGTCGCTATGCCTTGCTGGCGTTTACTTTAACGGTGCCATACATTTATTGTTTTTACTCTTCAGTATTTTGGCATTAAAAGAATTTTACGGATTAATTTTTGTCGATAAAAAACCCAAAAGTCTTGCTTTAGCTTATATTACCGGTGTTGGATTTTTTATTTTAAACACCCTAGTTTTGTATGCTTCTTTACCTCTAAAATATTTGTCATTAGCCATTGTTCCGCTCTTACTTTTATTTATCAACGAACTATATCAATTAGAAGAATTTCCATTTAATATCCTTGCTAAAAAAATACTAGGCATTGTGTATGTAATTGTACCCTTTTCCTTGTTTTGTGCATTAGGTTATTTAACTAACAACGGCTATCATTACGAATTTCCATTGGGTTTTATCTTGTTTTTATGGGCAAGCGATTCGGGAGGTTATTTATTAGGCATCACTATAGGTAAACATCGATTATTTGAAAGGGTATCTCCTAAAAAATCTTGGGAAGGTTTAGCCGGAAGTATTTTACTTAGTTTAACCACTGCTTATTTTTTCGCTCCATTTTTTCCAGAAACGCCTGCTAATGTCTGGTATACGATGGCTATTTTGGTCGTTATTTTTGGCACTTTAGGCGATTTAGTGGAATCATTATTTAAAAGAAGCATCAATATTAAAGACTCGGGCAGCATTTTGCCAGGCCATGGAGGCGTTTTAGACCGTTTCGACGGGCTTTTTATGGCAGCACCAATAGTTTATACCTATTTATTGCTTTTTTTATAAATTCGCGCATATTTAAATCAACAACATGACTATTCATAGAGAGGGAATCGCTTCCATTATTTTAGCAATTGTATTTGGCATAATCGTGAATGCCGCAACCTATTACCTCACACCCAATACCGAGTGGGTTAAAATATTAGGCTATGTACTGTCGGGTTTGGTATTGCTTATCATTTTGCAATTTTTTCGTTTACCCATCTTTCCTATTCAACAAAACGATGCCATTGTATTGTGTCCAGCAGATGGAAAAGTAGTGGTAATCGAAGAAGTTTACGAAGCAGAATACTTTAAAGATCAAAGAATTCAGGTTTCTGTTTTTATGTCTCCAATAAATGTGCATGTCAATAGAAATCCTATTAATGGAATTGTAAAATATGCAAAATACCATGCTGGCTTATATTTGGTAGCCTGGCACCCCAAATCTTCTACCGAAAACGAAAGAACAACCATCGTTTACGAACATGCCAATAAATCGCAAATATTGATGCGTCAAATTGCGGGTGCTTTAGCAAGAAGAATTTGCTATTATGTAAAAACTGACGATGTGGTTAGCCAAGGAAGCGAAATGGGCTTCATTAAATTTGGTTCTAGGGTAGATTTATTTTTTCCTTTAGGCACCAAAATCAATGTTTCTTTGAACCAAGTGGTTAAAGGTGGCATTACACAAATAGCCGAAATTGCATAATTGTTACAATTGAAATATATAGATTTCCGTATATTAGCGTTATAAATTTAAATTTAAACCCCTTAATTATGAAAAAGATAGCATTAATGTTAGCCCTAGTGGCAGCAACTTCAATGGTAGCATTAGCAAATGGTGATGGCAAAAATTGCTCAAAAGATGCAGCAAAAAAATCATGTTGCTCAAAAGAAGGTGCAATGAAAAAGGCTTGTGGCGATAAAGCTAAAACAACTAGCCCAGCTCCAAAAAACTAATTTGTTTTTTATGAAGTAATAAAAAAGGCGATCAAAAATTTGATCGCCTTTTTTGTTTTCGTGCTAAATTTTAATATTCGGCCGTAATAAATTTTCTGTTTACATCTTAACGAATCAATGCACGGCCAGGGTGTATAAAGCTTGCGCCATTTTTATATACAATTTCTGCGATGGCAAAATTTATTTTTTCTTTTCGTTGTAAGTACTCGTTATATTCCATCATCTCTAAAAAATAAACCACCATAATATTCATCGAAAACTCTCCAAATTCTTCAAAAATAGCAATGCTATCTTCGTTATAATTGGTATTGGTTTTTAATAGGTCATTTATTTCTTCGACAACCTTTTTTAACGTTGGTGCTGGTGTTTCATAATTTAAACCGATAGAAAATTTAATTCTTCTAGCATTTCTAAGGGTTAAATTTTCCAATGCTCCATCGATCATTTTTTTATTGGGTACGGTAATAATACTCTGATTTATGCTTCTGATTTGGGTGCTTCTAAATCCTACTTTTTCGATGTTTCCTTCTATGCCATCAATCTTTACCAAATCGCCTACAACAAAGGGTTTGTCGATAAATATGGTGAAGGATCCGAACAGGTTTTCGAGGCTATCTTTTGCCGCTAAAGCCACCGCAATACCACCAATTCCTAAACCCGTAATAAGCGTAAGTACATTGATCCTAAAAACCAAACCCAACATTACAAAAACCGCAATAATATAAGTGACAATTTTTACCAATTCTTTGACAAATGGCACCAGCTGATCGTTGGATTTAGATTCGGTTAAAGAAGCTCGGTAAGAAAAAACCAATGCAACAAAATCAATGATTCTTAAAAATGTCCAAGTAATTGAAAATAATAATAAAAACAAATAAAGTTTATCAATTACATCAAAATAGGTAAGCGTGCTTTGTTTTCTTTTGAAAATAATTTCCTCGAAAGGATAGCTTAATTGACTAATGGCCCAGTACACAATAGATACTGAAATTAGTAGTTCTAGCGGTTTCACTAAAAGCTCTACAAATTTTTCGCTATTCACATCGGCTGCAAATTTTTTGAAAAACTTGAATAAAAAACGGCTAATTATTCTGGAGAAAAATCTAAAAAAAAGAAGCCCTAAAAAAATGATTCCAATAAACCACGCATATTGTAATGCGGTGTTTCCAAAATAATGTTGATGACTAATTTTTAAAAATTCGTTGATCATACCAATTGTTTTAATGCGATTTCAAATGCAATTTTTGCGATGCCTTTTTTGGCATGATTGTTATCGTAAGTTTTTTGGATTGCTTTTTTAATGATAGCAGATGTATCATTAAAAATAGCTTCGTCGGTCATGGAAACGCCCGGCTGCATGAGGTATGCGAATACTCTTGCCATACCACAATTGGCAATAAAATCTGGAATAATACTTAAATGATCATCTGCAAAATCGCTAATCGGACCAAAAAATATTTCTTGATCTGCAAATGGCACATTCGCACCACAAGCAATTACAGATAAACCACTGCCTATCATTTTTTCTACTTGTTCTTTGGTAACCAATCTTGAGGCCGCTGCCGGAACAAAAATATCTGCCGAAGTTTGCCATATGCTTTCGTTAATTTCTGCAAATGGAATTAATTTTTGGGCTACTAAAGTGTTTTGTGCGCGATCGTTAAATAATTTAGTCATTTCTTCCATGCTAAATCCTTGTTCATTAATTAAACCACCTACGCGATCTATAATGCCCACAACCTTTGCGCCCATCTGTGTTAAATAATAAGCTGCTGCTGCACCCACATTGCCAAAGCCTTGAACAATGGCCTTCTTGCCCTTTAAATCACCGCCGTAAATGCTATAATAATGTGCAATAGAAACCGCAACACCGTAACCAGTAATCATGTCGGCAACTACATATTTTTTGCTTAAGTCTGGCGAGAAGTTTTTGTCTTCAATTACTTTCGCCACGCCGTATCTTAATTGTCCTATTTGTTTAATCTTATCGTTTTCTCTGGATTTAAAATGTCCATTAATAACGCCTTCTTGTGGGTGCCATAATCCACAGGCTTCGGTCATTGGAATTACTTCGTGTATTTCATCCACATTTAAGTCGCCACCGGTTCCATAATAATTTTTCAATAATGGAATTACTGCTTGATACCATCTTGCTAAAACTTCTTTTTTGCGTGGATCGGCAGGATCAAAATTAATGCCCGATTTTGCACCACCAATGGCTGGTCCTGAAACAGTAAATTTCACTTCCATTGTTTTGGCTAAAGATTCTACTTCGCGTTTGTCTAATCCTTTGCGCATGCGTGTTCCTCCGCCTGCTGCACCACCTCTTAAAGAATTAATTACCACCCAACCTTCGGCATCGGTTAAGGTGTCTTTCCATTCAAACACCACTTCTGGTCTTTTTTCTTCGTATTTCTTTAGTAAATCTTTCATGTTTTTAGATTGGTATTGTTGCCGATTGCTTCCGCAAAAATTGATAAAAAATGGCGCATCAACAAATTAATAATTGTTATTGCTTGAGCATCGCCGAGTATATAAACTCACAACTCTCGGCCTTAAATAAAAAAACCCCGCTAATGCGAGGTTTTTGAATATGTTGTAAAGGATTAATAACTTCCTCTTTTTTCTTTGATTCTAGCTTTTTTACCAGTTAAACCACGTAGGTAGTATAATTTAGCTCTTCTAACGGCACCTCTAGAATTCACTTCTAATTTATCGATGTTAGGAGAGTTTACTGGGAAAATACGTTCCACACCAATAGAATTAGATACTTTACGAACAGTGAATGTTTCGTTAGCACCAACTCCATTGCGTTGAATAACAACGCCTTGGTATTGCTGAATTCGCTCTTTAGCGCCTTCTTTAATTTTATAGTGAACAGTTACCGTATCGCCAGGATTGAATGTTGGCAATGCATTTTTTGGTGTTTGTTCGTTAACAAATTTTACTAAGTCCATGGTTTAAAGCCTTTAAAAACGATTTTTAACCCGTAAAAATCGGATTGCAAGTATAGGGAAATTTTATCAACAAAAAAATAAAATTTAAACTTTTGTGGCTTTAAGGGCAGTTTTTTTGTTAATAACTACGAGAGCAAGTCGGGTCGACGCGCTTTTGTATGTGCCAAAGCTTGCTCAAATCGCCATTTTTCAACTTCGGGTGTGTTTCCGCTCAATAAAATATCGGGCACCTTGTGACCTCTAAAATCGGCAGGGCGAGTATACACCGGCGGACTCAATAAGTCATCTTGAAAAGAATCTGAAAGCGCAGAAGATTCGTCGCTCAATACACCAGGAATTAATCGCACTATGCTATCTACCAGCACCGCTGCTGCTAGTTCTCCACCACTGAGTACATAATCACCTATGGAGATCTCTTTGGTTACATAGAGCTCCCTAATGCGTTGGTCGATGCCCTTGTAATGGCCACACAACAGCAATAAATTTCCTTTTAAAGATAATTCGTTGGCGGTTTGTTGTTTGAGCGTTTCGCCATCGGGTGTTAAATAGATGACTTCGTCGTAAGTAATTTCTTTTTGCAAATGTTCAATGCAATTGGCAAAAGGCTCAATAGACATCACCATTCCAGCACCACCACCATATTGATAGTCGTCTACATTTTTATGTTTATCGTTACTATAATCTCGTAAATTATGCACACGAATATTCACCAAACCCTTTGTTTGTGCACGTTGCATAATCGAATGCGCAAAGGGGCTTTCCAACAATGCCGGAAGTACCGTAATGATATCTATGTTCATCATGCTAACTTAAATAAATTGCCAATAAACCATCGGGTAATTCGACCAATATTTTTTTCGCTGCTTGATCAATTGATTTTACAAATTGGTCGTTAATAGGAAATAAAACTTCTTTATTTTGATACACCATGCTGGCCATGGTTTGTTGTGGCATTTCTTCTATACCGTTGATAATGGCTAGTTCTCCCAATTGGGTATCTTCTACAAAATAACCCACTAAATCTTTTACTTTAAAAGCTTTGGATTCTTTGGGTTTGTTTTTTTTATAGATATAAACTTTTTTGTTGACTAATGGACTTGCTTGATCGATGTGATCAACACCTTCTAAGTAGAGGTATGCAACTGGTTCTTGCATGCGAAGGGTAGTAATAAAAAATGGAACCGGTTTATTATTGATTTCAATAAATACCGATTCCAAATTTTCATAAGCTTCGGGGTTTTCTACTTCAAAATAAAGTTGAACCTCTCCCTTTAAGCCTTTCGTTTTTTTGATAGTTCCTATTTGAAAATACTTGCTTTCGATGGCGTTCATTTCAAGGAAAAATTATTCAGCAGCTGGTGCTTCTGTTTCTTCGGCAGCTGGTGCTTCGGCAACAGGTGCTTCTTCTGTAGCAACTTCTGCTACTACTTCAGCAACTGGCGCTTCGGCAATAGGAGTTTCTTCTACAGCAACTTCTGCAACTACTGTTTCTTCTACAACCTCTTCTACTACTTCTTCTACAACTGGTGTATTTTTAGCAATAATTGCGGCTGCTTTTTCTTCTTTTTGTTTTGCTTCTGTAGCTAAACGCGCTTTGTTAGCTGCTTCTTTTGAAGAAACTAATGATGATTTTTTAGAATCAACTTTGTTTGTTTTAGCATCTACCCAAGCTGCAAATTTTACATCTGCTTGTTCTTGTGTTAAAGCACCTTTTTTCACTCCACCTTCGAGGTGTTTTTTGTACAATACTCCTTTGTATGAAAGGATAGCACGAGTGGTGTCGGTTGGCTGTGCACCATTGTGTAACCATTGAACGGCAGCATCAATGTTTAAGTCGATTGTTGCGGGGTTTGTGTTAGGGTTATATACACCTAACTTCTCAATGAATTTACCATCTCTTGGAGCACGCGAATCCGCCACTACAATATGATAGAAAGCTCTTTGCTTTTTACCATGTCTTTGTAATCTGATTTTTACTGGCATTTTCTTTTGTTTTTAGTTAATCCCAATGGTATCCATCCAAAGGGAGGGCAAAGATGCGAACAAATGTGGATAATTCAAAATATTATCTAGGAATTCCGCCTTGTGGCATATTTTTTAACATTTTTAAAGGATTTCCGCCGCCAGAGAACTGTTTCATCATTTTTTTCATGTCGTCAAATTGCTTGAGCAACTTATTAACCTCTTCGATGCTTCTACCGCTTCCCATGGCAATCCTTTTGCGTCGGGTGCCATTAATTAATTCTGGGCTTTCTCTTTCTAATGGTGTCATACTATGAATGATCGCTTCAATATGTTTAAAGGCATCGTCCGAAATATCAATGTCTTTCACCATTTTGCCAACGCCCGGAATCATGCCCATCAAATCTTTTAGGTTACCCATTTTTTTGATTTGTTGTAATTGATTCAAGAAATCGCCAAAATCAAATTGGTTTTTTCTAATTTTCTTTTGAATACGAGCAGATTCTTCTGCATCAAATTGCTCTTGCGCACGCTCCACCAAAGAAACCACATCGCCCATGCCCAATATCCTCGAAGCCATACGCTCTGGATAAAACACATCGATGGCTTCTAGTTTTTCGCCGGTTCCTACAAATTTGATGGGCTTTTTAACAACTTCCCGAATGGTTAAAGCTGCACCACCCCTGGTATCGCCATCTAATTTTGTTAAAACTACTCCGTCAAAATCTAAACGATCGTTAAATGCCTTGGCCGTATTTACCGCATCTTGGCCGGTCATGGCATCTACCACAAATAAAATTTCGTGTGGTTGCACACTTGATTTTACACTGGCAATTTCGTCCATCATTTGCTCATCAACTGCTAATCGACCCGCAGTGTCAATAATAATCACATTGTGACCTGCAGCCTTTGCTTGTTTAATGGCGTCTTGTGCAATCTTTACGGGATTTTTGCTTTCGTAATCGGTAAATACCGGCACATCAATTTGCGCACCCAATATTTTTAATTGATCTATTGCGGCAGGACGATACACATCGGCCGCCACTAAAAATGGAGATTTTCCTTTTGATTTTAAGTAATTAGCTAGTTTTCCAGAAAAGGTGGTTTTACCAGATCCTTGTAAACCTGCAATTAATATAATGGCTGGATTGGCTTTTAAATTTAGCTCCGATTTTTCGCCACCCATTAAGGCAACCAATTCATCGTTGACAATTTTAATCATTAATTGCCCTGGAGATACTGATGTGAGTACACTTTGGCCAAATGCTTTTTCTTTTACGCGATCGGTAAAGTCTTTGGCAATCTTAAAATTTACATCGGCGTCTAATAGGGCTTTACGCACCTCTTTAACCGTTTCTGCAACGTTGATTTCGGTAATTTTTCCTTGACCTTTTAAAATCTTAAAGGCCCTATCTAACTTATCACTTAAATTATCAAACATATTCTGTTTAGTTATTAATGCTTGCAAAGCTACTAAATAGCACAAGAACTGAAAAGTTTTTCGAAAGGAAGCAAGCTAATTTGTTATTTTTGTTAAATGACTAGTATGCTATTTTTAATCATCGGCTTAGCGCTTGGCGCCATGCTTGGGGTGCTGTATATGCGCAATAAATCGGGGTTAAACCCATTGGATTTTCAAAAAGAGATGCAACTCGAAAAAGAAAAGGCCGGCTTAACTGCTACTTTACAAGAACAGCTCAAACAATTAGAATTGCTTGCCAACGAAAAAGAGCAATATAAAAACGCAGTCGATAGTAAAGATGCAGAATTGAATGCGGTAAATATTAGAATTGCCAAAGCAGAAGAATCTTATTTTTCTCAAAAAGAAAAACTCAACGAAAAGAAATTAGAATTAGAAGCGCTTCAAAGTACACTAACCAAAGAGTTTGAGAACATTGCAAATAAAATTTTAGACGAAAAATCACATAAATTTACAGAGCAGAATAAAAATAATTTAGATGTTATTTTAAGTCCGCTAAAAGATCGCATCAAAGATTTTGAAGAAAAAGTGGATCGCTCTTATAAAAACGAAGCCGCAGAACGCAATACACTGAAGGGTTCTATCGAAGAGCTCATGAAATTTACCAATAAAATTTCTGTCGAAGCAACCAATTTAACAAACGCATTAAAGGGCGATAGTAAGAAACAAGGAAATTGGGGAGAATTGGTTTTAGAAAGAATTTTAGAATCTAGTGGATTAATTGAAGGTCAAAATTATACGCTACAAGGCAAAGGCTTAAACCTGAAAGACGAAGATGGCAATAGGTTTCAGCCAGATGTAATTATTAATTTACCCGATAACAAACACATTGTCATCGATGCAAAAGTTTCTTTAGTCGCTTACGAAAAATTAGTAAACGAAAACACCGAAGAAGGTAGAGACAAATTTATCAAAGAACATTTGCTTTCTATTAAAACACATATTACTGGTTTAAGCAATAAAAACTACCACGATTTATACGGCATTAATTCGCCAGATTATGTACTCTTATTCGTTCCTATCGAATCGTCGTTTAGTATTGCCATTCAACATGCACAAGATTTATTTGATTTTGCTTGGTCTAAGCGAGTAGTATTGGTTACACCCTCTACGCTTTTTGCCACTTTAAAAACAGTGGCTTCTATTTGGAAA
>CAIMAP010000146.1 GCA_903838995.1 uncultured bacterium
ATGCTTATGCTCCAAAGATTACATTTATAGGCATTGGTTTGAATGGCATTTACTCCAAAACCATTAACCTGCAGGTTAATTTTTTAAATACCATTCCTCATTTCGTCAGAACTAAAAACAGCTCGGTTAATACTATTAAAAAGGCATTACACATTTCTAAATCTAAATTGAATTTACCTCATTATATGCCTACCATAACTAGAGCAGAGATGAAAATAAATAACATTCAAAATATTCAAATAAAATTAGACCTATCAAATTTAAACTATGAATTATCAAGACAATCAAATTGAGAAGCCACATTGGACCACTAAATTTTTATGGTGGTGTGCAGGTGCGGATAACAACTTATTAGCTGTATCGCCTATGCAAGACCGTGTAAAATATGCGGGTATTGGTGGTATTGTTTTTTGTACTGGACTATTAGCTGCAGTTTCTGGTGGCTATGCCTTTCATACCATTTTTGGTCCTAAAGGTAATGCTACAGACACTTCTTTATTAACCAGCATTAGTGTAAAAATAATGACTGGTATTTTTGCAGTGGTTTGGGGTTTAATCATTTTTAATCTCGATCGATTCATTGTTTCGAGTACCGGTAAAGGCGATGGAACAGACTCCATTACTGGAAAAGAATTCCTACAGGCAACACCTCGTATTATTATTGCATTGGTATTGGGTTTTGCCATTTCTGCACCACTTGAAATTAGAATTTTAGAGTCCGAAATTAACTCTGAACTCAGTAAGTTTCAAAGTAGTTATACTGCAAAACTAAACAATCAAACAGATTCTGTTTTTGAGCAAAAACGAAAAGGTTTAGAAATAAAAAAAGGGGAATACGAAGAAAAATTAGCAAAATACGAAATTGAATTAAAAGTATATTCAGACCAAGTAGATGATTTAGTTGCGCGTCAGCAATCAGAAATGCAAGACAAAAGAGCCTATGGATTTGGCCCGGTTGCTAAAAAAATGCAAGCAGACATAGACACCAAAAGAAGTGAAAGGAATAAATTCATAGACCAGAAAAGAGGTGATATTGATGGATGGAGAAAGCAATTAGAATTTGTTAACGGAGAAATCAACAAAGAGGCCGATGAGCTCAGAAACGCCTATAAACAAAACGAAGTAATTTCTCATGGTTACGATGGTTTATTGAAAAGAATTGAAATTAGCCACGAAATTGGTGGCAAGGTACCTTGGATTATTTTGGCAGTATTTTTATGTATAGAAATGGGTCCTATTTTCTTTAAAATGATGATGACAAAAGGCGTTTACGACTTTATGGTAGAAAATAATAATCATAAAAGAAATGTAGAAAACGGAATTTACCGCGAAGATTTTGTTTATGAAGGTAAAGACGGATTAATTCATTTAGAAAAATACCGTTTCTTAGATGTGGAGAATGCTAAGCTCGAAAAAGAGCAGAAAATGAAAAGCCAAGCTAAGCTAAACCAAGAAACCATTATTGAATGGGAGAAAATGAAAAGCGAAGCCATTAAGAAAGACCCTAGTAAGTTTTTCACCGAAGGCGATGAAAGTATTCGACAAAATAACGCATAGTTTTTATAGCTCATGGATGAATTTGTAATTGCAGTATTGGGTTTAGAGGAATCACTCTGGATACAAATTAATGCAGCTGAACAAAGAAAGTATTCGATTGCGGTGTTTCTATTTGCAATCTTATCTGCACTATGTTTGCTTGCTTCTTTTGTATTCATTTATATGATTACTTCTACTACAATAGTGTCAGTTATAGGAGGATTAATCCTTGCATTCATTCTCATTAGCATGATACGCTTTTCGCTTTTATCCATGAGGAAATCGGTTTTTGATAATCCAAATATTCAAGAAGTGGCAGAACCCGCTAGCAAACCATTAGGATTTTTTCAAAAAATAAAATTAAAAATCAAAAACTTGTTCAGCTTTAAACCTATTACCTCAAATAGCCCAATACCTGGATTAGCAATGCTTATCAGGGTTTTCTTTATGAGTGTAATTACCACTTTAATTATTTTTCCATTGGCTTGCTTAATAAATTATTCAAGCATTCAACAAATTACAATACAAAAAAGAGTTGCATTGGTTGAATCATTTCAAGAACAACAAAAATTGCAATCTACAAAAGAAGGAGAACGATTATTACTTCAAATTGATCAGTTAAATAATCAAATTAAGAATTATAAAGGTTACTATTATGAAAATAGTTTAGGACAAAAATTAAAAGAAACATTAATACAAACTAAAGCAGCTTATGCCGCACATTTGCAGCAAGAAGAAATCAATCAATCGAATGCCTTGGCTCAATACCAGAAACAAATAGCCAATAGTTATTATCCGGTATTGTCTTTTAATTATGTTTATAGCACAGCAAGCTTTTGGATGATTGTTGCATTGGTCTGCTATTTGTTATTCTACCCTCATTTTTTAATCGCAATTTTAAATAAATTTAAAATTTACCACTATGCAAATTTAGCTATTGAAAAATATAGGAAAAGTATAGACGAAGATTATTTAGCCCTGAATCAATATTCAGATCGTATAATTAAAAAAAGATATCCGAATCTATTTGGTAGCATTCAAAAAAATGACCTATGGGCCGATTATCCTTATAAAACAGTCATGAATCATGTTCCAGTAGTTCGTAACCCAATTAAAAATTTAGACATTTAATTTACCCGTTTTGAGTCAGCCAATTATTCGATATTATAGAGGAGAATTAACTTCGCAATTTAGCACTGCCAATGCGGAGAAATTTGGCAGTGCTCATATGCAAAGTCAGATAGTACTTGAACCAAGATTTAAGCTTTATAATGCCATTGAAATTACAGAAGCCGAATTCCCTAAATTTGATTATTATCAAAATCTACCCTATATATTTCAAGAGTCTACGTGTGAATTAGAAATTTATTTACCAAATGATACTAACAATGGCATTCGAAAAACTGCCAATGGTATATTAATGATTCGACAAAAAATTGCCGATGCCAGTTCTTGGAATAACGATCAAATTATTCCATGGGAAAACTATCATCTTGAAAGCGACTTAGCCGACCTACAAGAAAACTTTATCGCTCATAAAGACAAAGTAAACCATGGTAAAATTTCTGGCTTAGGTTATTGCAGAACCATAGAATATGTTTTACCAGATGGTATAACTGTAGATCCTAGGCTAAAGAATAATCGAGGTTGTTTTTCATTATTAGGCGGTAATGGCAACTTACAAAACAATAGGGGCTGCATGTCTTTATTTGGTGCTAATGGCAGTTTGCAAAATAATGGTGGCTGTTCAAATATGCTTGGCGGTGGCTGTGCTAAAAGTGGTTGTGGCTTACTTTTATTATTACCCCTACTCTACTTTTTATGGAGTATGTTTTTTGGTGCCAATAAAAC